>CAZJYF010000225.1:0-6479 GCA_964549665.1 uncultured Saprospiraceae bacterium | reverse complement strand
CTTCTTGTTTCTCCTTATTTCTGATGCCGCCTGGTCTCAATCCGTTCAGGAAAAAGAAGCCGTCGTTTCGACCGTCAAAAAATTATTCGATGCCATGCGGGCGGGTGATTCCACCGCGTTGCGCTCCGTTTTTGCCCCCTCGGCGAGACTGATGACGACCTTTGTGAATGAAGAAGGAGAACCCATTCTTCGGGAAGAAAGTATCGACCAATTTGTAAAGACAATCGGCAACCAGCATGAGCGGGTATTTGATGAAAAAATATGGACTTATGATGTGGCCATCGATGAAAACCTGGCGATGGTTCGCACAGAATATACCTTCTTTCTGGGCGACGAGCTATCGCATTGTGGCGTGGATGCCTTCCACCTTTTCAAGAGTAAAGAAGGCTGGAAAATCATCCAAATTACGGACACCCGCCGGAAAGAAAATTGTCAGACTGAAGCAGCAAAAGAAATCGCCAGCCTTCATCGTTTCCTTGACAACTGGCACAAAGCCGCCGCCGAAGCAGACGAAGATACCTTCTTCGGCAGCATGGCCGAGGATGCCATTTACCTGGGAACGGATGCTTCGGAAAGGTGGCGGAGGGATGAGTTGCGCAAGTGGTCAAAGAAATACTTTGACCGGGAATCCGCTTGGGATTTCACACCTTCGAAAAGAGAAATTTACCTCTCTGACAATGGCAAATTCGCCTGGTTCGAGGAATCCCTCGATACCTGGATGGGGGTATGCAGAGGTTCGGGGGTGTTGCAAAAATACGAAGACGGTTCGACCACCGACACAGGCTGGAAAATCAAGCACTATCATCTCTCCGTCACCGTGCCGAACGAATTGATAAAAGACTTCATCGATTTGGTTAAAAAAGGGACCACTCAAAAAGACTGATGCCGATGGATTATGTCACGATGCTTGGTTTTTTCGCCGCTTGTCTCACCACGGGGGCTTTTGTTCCGCAGGTAATTAAAACATGGAAATCGGGTTCTGCGAGTGACTTGTCGTTGGGCATGTTCTCGATGATATTCTTCGGTACGATTTGTTGGTTGATTTACGGATTCCTAATTGACCAATTGCCCATCATTATTGCCAATGCGGTGGTCATATTACTGTCCTCCATCATTCTGTACTTCAAATTGGTGAAGAACTAAGGAAAAAGGCAAGGTATTTTACCTGCCGCCAAAATGGTCAATTTTTTAGTGCTAACCTACCGATTCTTTTTTTGAAACTCTTTCACCAACTCATCTACCGGCTTGTCCACCACGGCTAGAAGCTGTTTCACTTGTGCGGCGAGGGGGTGGTTGGGGTATCTTTTCAAAAAATCGGCGTAATATTTTTCGGCTCGCTGCTTGTCCTGGAGATTCGTGTCGAAGGTAAAGCCTTGCAGGAACAAAGCGAGTGGCGCCTTATCGTAGTTTTTAAAGTGGCGCCATACATCGCCCCAAAATTGAATGGCTTTACCGTATTCGCCGATGCCCCTTGCCACGTCGGCCGCTTTGAAAAGGTAGGAGGCCGAGAGGCTGTCCTGGGGGAACGTTTGGGCGTAGATTCTACTTTTTTCAATCAATTGTTCGGCTGCCGGGCGGTCTTTATTGGCGTCTTCTGCTTTGATGAGTCGCACTTCCAACTCCTTGATTTCCCTTTTCAATTCTTTTTTGAAAATGGTCGCTTCCGCCTTTTTCGATGATTTTGAGGTCTGATTGCAGGCAGTGAAAGGCAGCAGGATGACTGCCAGAAAAATAATTTTTTTCATCATTGAAATTTTTGTTTGAAACTGTTTCCACCCGCAGCGAAGAAATACTACGGTTGCAAAAATAGCTTCTCTGTTTTTGTTATAAAAATAAAAATCTGCCCTAGCTTAAACCTCCTTTTTGCGCCGCAGTCCAACCCTGCAAAATTCAATTTCACAGTATGACTCATCAACGCCAAATTCAACATCTCTACCTGCGGGCGGGCTTTGGACTTAGCCCGGAAGAATGGCTGGTAAAGAAAGATATGCCCCTCCAAACTGCAGTAAACCAGCTATTTGAAGAAGCCAAATCCATTCGGGAAATAGAATCGGAGGAGGCAGCCCCCGACCTGTCCATGCAAGCTTTCCGGAACCTTTCAAGGGAAGAAAAAGCCAAATTACGAAAGCAGGAACGAAGGCAGGTCGCCCTGCAAAACGTCCAATGGTTGGAACGCATGGCAAGCCCGGATGAAAGCGCTTTCTTGGAAAAAATGAGCCTTTTCTGGCATGGCCATTTTGCCTGTACCAGCAAAGGATCCCGCTTGGCAGTAGGACAGTTGAACAGTATACGCCACCACGCTTTGGGCAATTTCCGGGAGTTGACACTAGCCATTGCAAAGGACGCATCGATGATTCGGTATCTTAACAACCAACAAAACCGGAAGCGGCAACCCAATGAAAATTTTGCCCGCGAGCTGATGGAACTTTTCACCATCGGGCGGGGGAATTATTCCGAACAGGACGTCAAGGAGGCCGCGCGGGCCTTCACCGGCTGGTCGAGTAATTTGAAGGGCGAGTTCGCATTCCGCAGCCTTCAACACGACTACGGCACCAAAACATTCTTGGGAAAATCGGGTGATTTCAATGGCGAAGATATCATTGACCTCCTGCTCGAAAAAAGGGAAACAGCCCGGTTCATCACCCGAAAAATTTACCGCTTTTTCGTCAATGAAAAAGTGGATGAACGCCGTGTAAAAGAGTTGGCAGATTTGTTTTACCATTCCGATTACGACATTCAGAAGCTGATGCGGGCGATTTTTGAAAGCGACTGGTTTTATGAGGAGAAGAATGTAGGGTCGAAAATCAAATCGCCCGTCGAATTTTTGGCGGGCATCATGCGCAGCTTGAATGTTCAATTTGAAAATAAAGAACCCATTGTTTTCATTCAAAAAGCGTTGGGTCAGGTGTTGTTCAATCCCCCAAATGTGGCAGGCTGGCCAGGGGGTAAAAGCTGGATTGACAACTCTACGCTGATGCTTCGCCTCAACCTCGTCAATCACCTTTTCCAAATCGCCAAACTCGATTTCCGCGCCAAGCCAGCATTCGAGGACAAAGAGCGAAGTAAAGGACGCAAAAAATTGAACGCAAGCCTCGATTTGGGAAGACTCTTCACCGCTTTATCCGATAAAAACGAAGATGAAATTTTTGAAGAACTGACCTCCTTTTTAATCCAAGCGCCCTTCCAATTGAACAAGCAACTCTTTGATAATTTCACCCGGAAAGACTCAAAGGAAAATTATATCAAATCGCTAGCGATGCGGTTGATGAGTTTGCCCGAATATCAGTTGTGCTAGGCTTCCGACTTTAGTGTCGGCGTGACTGCAAGTCACACAGACACTTTGTTTCAAAAAATCCATTAAAAATGAAAAGACGCGATTTTCTAAAAAATACAGCTTTGGCATCTACTTCTCTGATGGTGCCTCAATTTTTGACAGGTTTTCAAGGAAATAAACTTTTTGGAAGCCGTTCCGGTAAAATTTTGGTCGTCATTCAGTTATCCGGTGGCAATGACGGATTGAATACGGTGGTACCTTTCCGCAACGACATTTATTACCAAAGCCGCCCTTCGTTGGCAATAAAAAAAGGAGATGTTTTGAAGGTCGGGGAAGACCTGGGCTTCAATCCTGCGATGCAACCCTTGCTGGAATTATACGACGAGGGCTTGCTGAGCATCATCAATAGCGTGGGCTACCCCAATCCCGACCGCTCGCATTTCCGTTCGATGGATATTTGGCAAACGGCAAGTGAAAGCAATGAATACCTTTCCACGGGTTGGTTGGGGCGATATTTGGACAGCAATTGTGCGGGCTGTGACGACCCCTACCACGCGCTGGAAGTTGATGACAGCCTGAGTTTGGCGATGAAGGGGGCGAGGCAGAGCGGCTTCGCCATGAGTGACCCAAAACGTTTGAAACGGCAGGCGGAGAATCGCTTTTTGAACGCACTTGTCAAGCAGCCGTCGCACAGCAGCGAAGAGAATGTGGCCTACCTCTACAAAACTATAATTGACACCCAGTCTTCGGCAACCTATTTGTACGAACAGTCTCAACTCTACTCATCCACTTTAGCCTATCCCAAAACACCTTTCGGCAAAGACCTCCGGCAAATTGCCGAATTGATTACCGCCGATACCGATACGAGAATTTACTACGCGAGCCTGACGGGTTTTGACACCCACGCCAATCAAAAAAATCAGCAGGAAAGATTGCTGCGACAATACGCAGAAGGGGTAAGCGTATTTGCCAAAGACCTGAAAAAAAATGGGTTGCTCGAGGATGTTTTGATACTGACCTTCTCGGAATTCGGGCGTCGGGTTCAGCAAAATGCCAGCAACGGCACCGACCACGGCACGGCAAATAATGTCTTCCTAATTGGTGGCAGTTTGAAAAAGCCCGGTTTTTACAATTCCCCTCCGAATTTGAGCAAATTGGACGAGGGCGACTTAGTTTACGAAGTAGATTTCAGGAGAATTTATGCCAGTATTTTGGAAGATTGGTTGGAAGCAGAAGCACCTGCCATTTTGGGGAAACCCTTTGATAAACTTCAAATAGTTTAGCGTTGGCTTAAGACCATCCGTTCGGCCAGGCACATCTCGTTCAATTCAAAAACATTCCCCCTGAAAACATTGAAATCTACTGGGCCATCAACCCCTTTCAGTTGCCCCTTGTCGCCATATTGCCAAAATGTCCATTCGGGAGGCTTCCTGAGGTGCGGCTTTCGCCAACTGCTGTAGCGGGCAATCCAAATGGGATAGTCCCCAAAATAACCGGCGAGGTATTTATTGTAAAATTTTTGGTTGGTATAAATAATGGGCTTGATATTGCATTTAATTTCCATCAAAAAAAGCCAGGCGCGAACCTTATTGATGAGTTCAATTTTCGAAAGACCGTCTAAGACCTCTACATCTAAAACCGGCGGCAAATCCCCAATTTCCAATTCTACCCAATCGGTAAAATTTTCTACCTGATTATATGCTGACAGCATTGGGCGGAAGAAGTGATATGCCCCTCGTTTGATACCGACCCGCTTCATTTCCTCCCAGTTGTAGCAGAACAAAGAGTCGTTGTGCGTTTCTCCCTCGGTAGCTTTTGCGAAAGCGAAATGGATATCCTGAGCAGCAACCGTATCCCAATCGATATTCGATTGATGGTGAGAAACATCGATTCCATGCACCTCGAAGTTTTTCATCCGTTGGGTAGGTTGATTGCAAGAAAAAAAGAAAAGACTAATGCTCAATATGGGAATTAATTGCTTCATAAAAACTTTTCGTTCACGAGGCTTCAATGGAACACTGCGAAAATAGAACGAAAATTAATCCAAATAGATGTTCGCTGCAAGGAAATGTATCAGACTTGAGATTTGATGACAATTTCCATTTCCTGGAAAGGCATTTCCTGTGGACGTTGCAACCAGTTATCAGCAAGCCAACGGCATTCCAAATCAATTAGATGCAGGATATAGGCGTGTCTCGAAAGCCCGGAACGATTGGCAAAACTGGCGTGTACCAGTTCCCCGTGAAGCAATACCAAACTACCCTTTTCCACCTCCAATGGTTCGAGCTTTTCTATTTCCCATTCAACAGGCTCCGCCTGGGTACGTACAAACTCCGTTCCCGTTTGCAGTGCATTTCTTCGATAGCGCTGCTGAAGAGGGTATTTTCTATGGGAACCCGGGATGACGGACAAACAACCATTTGCTATTTTCGCATCTTCCAAAGCTACCCATGCACCCATGCAGGAGAGCGGTTCTGTGTAAATGAAGGTACTATCCGTATGCGGATTGACTTTGGCTCCGATTTTAGGCTGCTTGAAAATGTATTGACTTTGAACGATGGAAGGGCAGTGCATTCCCAAATCTGTGGCTATCTGCAAGAGTTGGGTTTTATACGAAAATTTTTGAAACAGGGGGTGCAAGTCGTGCAGGGCGTGGCCTATTTTATTGATGGCAAAATGTTTATCGATCGTTAAATCCCCCTGTTCATCAAAAGCATCCTCCTCAAAAAAGCAGCGTATTTTGTCACCGCTTTCCAGGAAGTAGGTATCCAAATAACGGGTCTGGTTTTCAGTTGTGAAGATGCGCAATTGTTCGGCGTCAAAATTTTCAATAATTTCAAAAATAGCCCCTTGGAGCAAATTTATTTCATCGTGTGAAGCAAAATCGGGGAGGACGAGGTAGCCGTTTTTGTGATAAAAATGAATGTTTGCCGAAGAAAGATAGGACATAAACTTTTTGGGTTTTCTTTAAATCAAAGGTAGCAATTTAGGAGAAGTTCCCCACCCATATTATCCCATAATTGATTTACATAAAACCATCGCTTTTATCGTTCAAAGATTTGAAAAAAAATTAAAATTTTGGGTGCTACAACGAATTTAATGGGTAAGGGAGATAAAGATTAAATGCTGGAATGGGAGAATAGAGATTATTGTGAGTTAATAACTGAAGTTACGCACCTGAATGAGTGACCTTATTTCTTTTAGC
>CAZJYF010000224.1:0-6482 GCA_964549665.1 uncultured Saprospiraceae bacterium | reverse complement strand
CGAAGATATTGCAGCCGAAGATTGTAATGATAGAATATTTAAAGTGGTCGGGCACCGGAGACCGGATGCCGATGCCTTGGCTATTCAGAAGGCAGTAAAAATGATTGAAAATGCCAAGATGCCCTTGTTGCTTATCGGTGCTGGGGCCAATCGGAAAAGAACAAGCAAAGCTCTTTCAAATTTCATTGAGAATACGGGAATTCCATTTTTCAATACGCAAATGGGGAAAGGGGTTGTTGATGAACGGCATCCTAAATTTCTGGGGACAGCCGCATTATCCAACAACGATTTTTTGCATTGCGCCATAAGCAGAGCCGATTTAATTATAAATGTTGGTCACGATGAAATCGAAAAACCACCATTTTTTATGGAAGAAGGAGGAACGCAAGTTATTCATGTCAACTTTTTCCCGGCTCAGGTTGATGCCGTTTATTTCCCCCAATTAAATGTAATCGGAGATATAGCTACTTCCGTAGAACTCTTCGCCGCCAAGGTGAAGGACACAAGCAATTGGGATTTGTCTTATTTTAATAGAATAAAAGAAGAAGTTGAAAGTCATTTGACGAAATACTCGGAAGACCAGCGATTTCCGATATTGCCACAGCGCTTGGTTCACATTATTCGGAAAGAATTACCCGAGGATGGTATCGTGACCTTAGATAACGGCGTTTATAAGATTTGGTTTGCCCGAAATTATAAGTGCTATCAACCCAATACACTTTTGTTAGACAATGCCCTTGCAACGATGGGAGCGGGATTAGCTTCAGCCATGTGTGCAAAGTTAATTTATCCAAATAGAAAAGTTATTTCGGTTTCTGGTGATGGTGGGTTTATGATGAACTCTCAAGAGTTGGAAACAGCAGTACGCTTAGGTTTAAACTTGGTTGTCATTATTCTTAACGACGGCTCCTATGGAATGATAAAATGGAAACAAGAGGGGATGGGCTTTGATGATTTTGGGTTGGATTATGGAAACCCTGACTATGTGAAATATGCAGAAAGCTTTGGTGCGATCGGACACCGGCCAACAAGCGATGAAAATTTCAAAGAATTATTGACTAAATGTTTAACTATGGATGGCGTTCATGTGATTGATTTAGCGGTAGATTATTCATTAAATCATTCAATTTTAAACGTATTGCTAAAAGAGAAAACCTGTATTTTGTGAAAAGTTCGTGTGATAATTATTTCACTGAGAACCTCAAAGAAAACACAAAGTCACACAGAGAAAATCCTTTGTGAACCTTCGTTTTTACTTTGTGTGGCTTAGTGTAATAACCAATACAAAGGGAATGACAGAAAACGAAATATCAAATATTGTTATTGGCAAAGCAATAGAGGTTCATAGACAATTAGGACCCGGATTGTTGGAGTCTGCTTATCGGGAGTGTTTGAATTATGAGTTAATAAATGAAGAATTGCAAGTTGAAAAAGAAAAACCTTTGCCAATTGTTTATAAAGAAATAAAATTAGACCACGGGTATCGGATAGATTTATTAGTTGAAAACAAAGTAGCAATTGAATTAAAAACAGTTGAATTTTTAACAGACGTCCATGAAGCACAAATTTTAACTTACATGAAATTAGGAAATTATAAGCTTGGGCTATTATTGAATTTTCACGTTAAACTATTAAAACAAGGAATCAAACGATTTATAATTTAACTCTTCGTGTGATAATTATTTCACAGAGAGCCACAAAGAAACACAGAGAACCACAAAGAAAATTCTTTGTGAAACTTTGTGCGACTTTGCGTAATAACAACAAGATATTAAAATGATAAAAGTACGATCACCATTCGACCAAAGTTTGATAAAAGAAATCCCATTAGTTGGAAAAGAAGCAGTGGAAAATGCCCTCACAACTGCTTACCGTTTATTTCAAGACCGATCCAAATGGATTCCTGCCCACGAGCGGATTGCCATATTACAAAGAGCTGCCGCCATCATGGAATCCAGAACCGAAGAATTGACCAAAACCGCAGCCCAAGAAGGAGGGAAGCCCTTGGTAGATTCAAAAGTGGAAGTGTTGAGAGCAATTAACGGCGTGCAAATAGCAGCCGAACATATCGGTCAATTAAAAGGAGAGCATATTCCGATGGGCTTAACGAAAGCCTCAGAAAACCGGTTAGCTTTCACTATGCGCGAGCCTATTGGGGTGGTCACCTCGGTAAGTGCATTTAATCATCCCCTGAACCTAATTGTTCACCAAGTAGTAACAGCGGTAGCCGCGGGTTCTCCGGTCATTGTAAAGCCTGCTTCGACTACCCCACTTTCTTGTTTGTCGTTGGTCGATATCCTTAAAGAAGCAGGATTGCCTGAAGGATGGTGTCAAGCTATAATTTGTGGCAAAGATGCTGCTGAACTATTAGTCGCCGATAAAAGAGTAAATTATTTCTCCTTCATTGGTTCGGCAAAAGTTGGTTGGTATTTAAAATCCAAGTTGGCTCCCGGCACACGATGTGCTTTGGAACACGGGGGAGCCGCACCGGTAATTGTAGAAAAAGATGCCGATTTCAACGAAATGCTTCCGTCTTTGTTAAAAGGAAGTTTTTACCATGCCGGGCAAGTTTGTGTTTCTGTTCAACGCATTTTTGTACACGAAGACATTTGTCATGATGTAGCGAAGCAGTTGGCAGAAATGGCAAGTAAACTTATCGTTGGAAATCAAATGGATGAAAATACAGAAGTAGGTCCGCTAATCTTGCCAAGAGAAGTGAATAGAGTGGAGGAATGGGTAAAGGAAGCAGTTGAAGGAGGAGCAAAACTACTGTGTGGTGGCAAACGGATTTCAGACAGTTGTTATGAACCAACCGTTTTGCTAAATCCACCTTTGAATGCTAAAGTTTCTTCATTAGAAATCTTTGGGCCGGTGGTTTGTGTTTATTCCTATTCTGATAGAGACAAGGCCATTGAGATTGCAAATAGTTTGGATGTTCATTTTCAGGCTTCCGTATTCACAAAAAATTTAGATGTGGCCTTAGACTGCGTGAAAAAACTCAATGCAACAGCCGTTATGGTTAACGACCACACGGCATTTCGGGTTGATTGGATGCCTTTTGGCGGGAGGGATTCCTCTGGTATCGGCATGGGTGGTATTCAGTATTCCATGCACGAAATGACCAGAGAAAAATTAATGGTAATAAAAAGCAAAGTTCTGTAATCACCAAAAATTATGAAAGTAAGAGCAGCGTTTATCATTTTAGCAATAACCACCTTATTGATTATCTTTTCCGTATCCATTTTCTGGAAACCTGTTTTGTGGGTTTTACTACTTTTTGGCCCCCTTATTTTGCTTGGTATAGCAGATATATTACAAAAAAAACACGCCATTAAAAAGAATTTTCCGGTGATAGGGCACGGGAGGTATATACTGGAAAAAATTCGACCCGAGATAATGCAATATTTTGTGGAGACCGAAACAGAGGGCAGACCTATCAACCGAATGTTTAGAAGTTTGATATACCAACGATCTAAAAAGTTAAACGACACCATGCCTTTTGGCACCCAAATGGACATTTATAGAGTGGGGTATGAGTGGATGGATCATTCCATGTATGCTTGTAATAGTGAAGATGTTGACCCTCATCCAAGAGTGACGGTGGGAGGTCCCGATTGCAAAAAACCTTACTCGGCAAGTTTGTTGAATATTTCAGCCATGAGCTTTGGCTCCTTGAGTAAAAATGCCATATTAGCATTGAACAAAGGAGCCAAGAAAGGCGGTTTTGCGCACAATACCGGCGAAGGGGGAATTAGCCCATATCATTTAGAACCCGGCGGGGATTTAATTTGGCAAATCGGAACGGGATACTTTGGTTGCAGAACGCATGAAGGAAACTTTTGCGAAGATACTTTTGCCAGGAAAGCTGCTTTGGATAACGTAAAAATGATTGAAATAAAAATATCTCAAGGAGCTAAACCGGGCCATGGTGGAATATTACCAGCCATTAAAAACACAGAAGAAATTGCAGCTATTAGAGATGTGCCGGCTCATATGGTTGTGCTTTCACCACCCTCCCATTCTGTTTTTTCATCCGCCACCGGTTTGATGGAATTTATAAAATTGCTCCGGGAAAAATCCGGTGGTAAACCCATCGGGTTTAAGTTGTGTGTCGGTAAAAAGCAAGAATTTATTGACCTGTGCAAAGCGATGGTTTCTACCGGAATTAAACCCGATTTTATCACCGTTGACGGAGGTGAAGGCGGTACGGGAGCCGCGCCGGTTGAATTTTCCAATTCATTGGGCATGCCTTTAAGAGATGGCTTAGCCTTTGTTTACAATACACTTGTAGGTTTTGATTTGAAGAAAGATATTAAAATAATAGCCTCGGGGAAAATTTTTACCGGGTTTCATATTGCCAGAGCCATTGCGCTTGGAGCGGACATGGTGAACAGTGCTCGGGCTATGATGTTGGCGTTGGGATGTATTCAATCTTTAAAGTGCAATAACAACACTTGTCCGGTTGGGGTAGCTACGCAGGAGGAATCGCTAATGAAGGGTCTGGATGTGGATGATAAAGCAGAACGCGTAGCCAATTTCCATCAGGTGACGCTGCACAGCTTTAGCGAGTTAATTGCAGCGGCTGGGGCTGCCTCACCTAATGAGGTAGAACGGTTTCACATTAACAGAAGAGTCAGCATGACCAAGGTGAAGACCTACGGCGAAATCTATCCACATATTAAAAAGGGCAGTTTATTGTAAAGACCTAAAAAAGTAATTCTCGCTGCTTGGTCTCCTTGTCCTTTTTGGATTGCCGGAACCCCTGACCAATCTATGCGCTACTCGTTTATTAATTATCGGATGCAATCTGATTATTTGTTGTACTTTTACGACCTCCAATCACCAAAATTATTTTTCATTTAAATTTTAAATTGACCGACAATTGGGGGAAGGGTTTTCCGCGATAGATTAAAAATTCAGCCACTTATTTCCCAATTAAGTTATATTTGTTTCGGTTTTTTATGAATCTGGCTAAAAGAAGACATAATGAAAAAACTTCGCATTGCAATTATTGACCTCATCACCAAAGCACCCACCAAAGCAGCTTGGGCGCGCATAATGAATGCCAATTTTGCCAGCATTATGCCGCAGGTAATAGCTTCCTGGTGCGAACAGGAAGGGCATGACGTGACTTTAGTAGCCTACACGGGCTTTGAAAACCTCGATACCGTGGTGCCTGAAAATGCAGACATCGTATTCATCTCTGCATTCACACAAGCCGCCCTGCAAGCCTATGCTTTGAGCAACCGCTTTCAATCAAACGGGGCTGTCACGGTATTGGGAGGCCCGCATGCAAGATGTTATCCTCAGGACGCTCAAAAATATTTCGATTATGTGCTGGGGTTTACCAATAAAGAGTTGATTTTCGACGTGCTCAGGGATTGTTCCCAACACCGTCCTGTCGGCCAGCATCTAGCAGCAGCACAACAGCCGGTGACGCTTCCGGGGGTTCAGGAACGCTGGAAATTTATAGAACAAACCCTTAAAAAAGCGCCGCTTATCAAGCTTGTTCCGATGATAGGCAGCATGGGTTGTCCTTTCACCTGTAGTTTTTGTATTGATTCTACGGTTCCCTATGTACCGATGGACTTTGAGATAATGAAAAGTGATTTGCGATTTCTTCGGAAAAAATTCAAACGGCCCAAGGTTGGCTGGCACGACCCGAATTTCGGGATTCGATTCGAGGACTGCCTCGGCGCCATTGAAGAAGCCGTACCACCTAACAGCATTGATTTTATTGCAGAAAGCAGCCTGGCACTCCTCTCAGAACCGCACCTAAAACGGCTGCAACACAACGGCTTTAAAGCGATTTTGCCGGGCATCGAATCCTGGTTCGATTTGGGAAATAAATCCAGAACAGGTAAAAATCAGGGAATGGATAAAGTGGAAAAAGTTTCTACTCACATAAACATGGTGATGCGATATATACCCTATCTGCAAGCTAATTTTGTGATGGGGCTTGACAGCGACGAAGGCGCCCTGCCCTTTGAATTGACAAAACGATTCCTCGATAAGTCGCCGGCTGCTTTTCCGGGTTATTCCTTGCTCACTGCTTTTGGGCAAGCTGCCCCGCTCAATCTCCAATACCAACGGGAAAAGCGCTTGCTTCCTTTCCCCTTCCATTTTCTGAATAATAACCACGCCATGAATATTAAGCCTAAAAATTATTCCTGGCCGGAGTTTTATGGTCATGTGATAGATTTGACCGAATACACTTTTTCCAACCGCGCCATTTTCCGGCGCTTTACCAATGGAAGAAGCGCCATTCCCCGCTTGATGAATTTTGTTCGGGCTATTTCCTCCGAAGGCTTTGGGCGGCTAAAATTCTACAAAGAAGTCAAACGGATGCTCGAGAAAGACCGATCATTCCGAGCTTTCTTCGAAGGAGAAACCACCGAAGTGCCTCCCTTCTATACCGATTGGATTAAAAAAGACCTCGGTCCATTGTGGGATTGGCTGCCAAAAGGCGCCATTCACCACGA
>CAZJYF010000223.1:0-6495 GCA_964549665.1 uncultured Saprospiraceae bacterium | reverse complement strand
TATAGAAATTTGGTTAGTCATTTTTTTTTCATGCCATATGGTTTGAGCATGGCTTTAGCGCCTCACTGTTCCCCGACACTTCTTCAGACCCGATTTGCGAAATCTTTTAGATTTAATAAATCTATAACTCGTTGATTTTAAATTTAATAAATCTTCGAGATTTCACAAATTAATGATTGATTTAAAAAGGGTCTTTGGAATAGTATCTCTGAAAAGAAGGAAATTCTGAAATAGGGAATATTAATTTCCTTCCTTCTTATTCCCCTCCTCGTCAAAGGCTTTTTGCAATTTGGAAACTTCGTTCAGGTCGATTTTCCCAACAAAACTCATCAAAACGAATTCCTCATCCTCTCCACCTATCAAGAGAAGCAACTCATCGATGACGTTATCACCACTTTCCTTTATCAAAAACTGTACGTTTTCCTTCTTTCCCTCCCGCACGGTCATGAGAACCTCGTACTCATTTTTGTTGATAATGGATAGCGCTTCATCGTAAAATTTTTGACCGCCTTCCTCCGTGGTCAGTATGCGCAAGCCCTTCATGTCTTTGACGACACTTAAAATGGCTTCGGCTTCATCATCATTCAGGTCAATGTCCATTTTGTTGAACATCTCGAACATCTTTCCGCTGATGTAAACGACGGTAAATCGCTCGTCATCCATGTACTTGGAGAAGTATTTGGAGATGGCGTCGGCTTGCGCCTGCGTTGGGGTGCTAAGACCCGCTGATAGTATTAATACAAAGAAAAAAGTCAGGTATTTCATGCTGGAAAATTTTACAGAATTAAGTTAAAAAAAAGATTTTAGAGGTCGCTTCGCAAACTGCATCAAGAAGTAGTTGACCCTTTGAATGTAAAGGAAACTCATAACCTGAAACCCAGAATTTCGAAAGCCCTCCTTTGGCAATAAACACGTGTTTAACAAAGACTATAGTCAAGTGATTTCTTTCAACAGGGGGCAATGAATGCCCAAATCGCTATTTAAAAATTTTGCTTACTTTTTTAATTTTTCCCACTTCTTTGGCAGCTTTGCTTGCGCCTCCGTTCAGTTTTGACGATACCAGGAGTAGGGCTGCTTTCGTCTCTTCAAAGGCAAGTTGGGGATCTTTTATTTCGTAATTTTCCCATGCTACTCTTTTTGTCGAGGATTTTGTTTTGTCGATGGCTTGATAGACGAAAAAGGCACCTATCAGCATAGCGATTGCAGC
Organism: uncultured Saprospiraceae bacterium; assembly: GCA_964549665.1. GTDB lineage: Bacteria > Bacteroidota > Bacteroidia > Chitinophagales > Saprospiraceae > CAZJYF01. The sequence continues at coordinate 5,288 of CAZJYF010000223.1, read as the reverse complement.
GGCAATGCGGATAACTTGGGGGAATATGGTTCCTATTTTAAAGGGTTTATCTTCCTTTTTCAACTGTTGAAACAATTGGTCGTCAAAACGGCTGCCCAATTGCCGTTGCTTCTCATCTTCAAAATACCGGAACAATGCCTGATAGCTTTCAAGTTCTTTTGGGACCTTTCCCTCCCTGAAATAAGCTTTTAATTCGGCTTCCTCGCGGAGAGAGGTCTTTCCTTCGAAATATTTTTCCAATAGATTTTGGATAGCTGCTTTCATTTCTTCCTGTTTTATACCTCCGAATCAGTTCGAAGTTATTTCTCAACAATTTGTAACCGAACTAATTGGTCTTTGATTTCTTTTCGCGCCCGGAAAAGATTGATTTTTACTTGGTTGAGGGTAATGTCCAAGGCTTCGGCAATTTCCTTGTAGGTCAACTCTTCAATATCCCGTAGCTGCATCACTGCTTTTTGCTTTTCCGGCAATTGCTTCATCAGGTTTTGGATGTACTGAAGAGTATCTTTCATGCTTGCAATTTGATAGGGGGTCGCACCTTTGTCTGAAATGCGAAGCGTTTCAGGAGACTCGGAGGCAAAGGAAACTACCCGCTTGTGTTTGGAACGCAATTTGTCGATGCAAAGATTTTTGGTTACCCTCAAACACCATGCTTCCGCATTGGCGATTTCCTCCATTTTTTCCCTGTTTTTCCAAACTTTGATGAGCACTTCCTGCACCACATCTTCCGCTTCAACGGGGTCGGAGACAATCCTTACCGCAAAGCGGTAAAGCCGGTTTTTTATTGGCAGTATGTTCTCTTTAAAATCTTTCAAATCCATTTCGAAAACAGGACGATTGGGTTAAAAAAAGGTTACATTTGACAAATGACAAAAATCCTTTGTTGTTAAGGATTGGCAAATTAGCTTCGCAAAAATGCTAATTTTGGCGTTGAGTTGGTAGTAATTCATTCTGCCAGAATCAGGATTTCCAGGGTTTCCCAAATTACTTGATTCTAAATCCGGCAAATCCTGATTCCGACCGTTCCATGCAACCCTTGTTTGTGAAAAAGATAGATAAATTACTCGTTTCTAATTTCATACCCCCATTCATCGTCACCTTCTTCATTGCGCAGTTTGTGTTGGTGTTGCAAACCCTGTGGTTGTACATCGACGACATAGCCGGCAAAGGAGTTGGTTTTTTTCTATTGATGGAGTTGTTGAGCTACATGTCGGTTTCGATGATTCCCATGGCCTTGCCCATTGCGGTGTTGATTTCTTCGGTAATGGTGTTGGGCAATATGGCGGAACGGTACGAATTATCGAGTTTTAAATCTTCCGGGGTTTCTCTGTGGCGCATCATGCGGCCCTTGATGGCCGTGGGGGGCGTGATTTCCTTGCTTTCTTTTTTCTGCTCCAATAATTTGATTCCCGTTTCCAATTTAAAATTTAAATCGCGTCTCTACGACATTCGAAAACAAAAGCCTACCCTGAGCTTGGAGGAGGGAATGTTCAACGATGATTTTAAGGGATATTCGATTCATATAGGCAAAAAACATGACGACCACATGACGATTGAAGATGTCTTGCTTTACGACGAAACTGAGGCAAATCACGGTCGTTTGATTTCGATAACAGCCAATAAAGGAAAGATGTTTGCCACCAAAGACGGGCATTATTTCGTCATGGAACTTGCCGATGGCAATCAATTTAGTGAACTCAAACCAACAACCAAAAAAGGTAAAAAAAATTATCCTTTTGTTCGAACCTCTTTCAAGCAATGGCGCAAAGTTTTTGATTTGCACGAGTTTGACATAAACCGAACGGATGAGCAATTATTTAAGTCGCATTATTCCATGCTGAGTAGCCGGCAATTGGTTGTAGCCATAGACTCTATTGACCAAAGAATGAGCAATAAGGTCAAGGACATGGGGATTTCCAGCGACAAGTATTTTTATTTTTATAATAAAAAACGAAGAGAATTAAACCGGCTGAAGGCAAAAGAACGCGCCAAAGCTTTGGAAAAGAAACGATACAATATTAGGAAACAAGTAGAACAAAAGGCGCAACCAAATAAAAAATTGAAAAAGAAGTCGGCGAAAAAAAGGGTTTCAACGAAGAAGAAGGGAAAAAAATCCTCGGGCAAAGTTCGAAATTCGAAGAAAAAGCCACTTCCAAAAAAACATCAAACAAAGAAAAAGAAGGAGGGGCATAAAAAGAAAAAGACTCCCAAAAATCTTATCCCACAAACCATCACCAAAGACCTAAAAGTCTATCATTCTATCCTGGAAACTTTTCCAAAAAAGGAACGCGGTAAATTGGTAGAGAAGGCGACCACTTTTGCGAGAAGCATGGCGGGGCAAACCAAAGCCACCCTTTCTTCCGTTAAAAAACTGGGAGAATCGAGGGTGAAACACATTTTCGAATTGAATTCGAAATTCAGTTTTGCTGTCGCTTGTTTCATTTTTCTTTTCATAGGTGCACCGATGGGGGCAATCGTCAAAAAAGGAGGCTTTGGTTTGCCTTTGCTGATTTCCATCATCTTCTTTATGATTTACATCGTTCTGACGATTTTCTGTAGAAACATCGCAGAGCGTTTTGTCATTGACCCTACCCTCGCTGCCTGGATTCCCTGCCTGTTTTTTTTCCCTTTCGGGCTATTTCTGACCTATCAAGCCATGAATGATGCAAACCGCCAAACTGTCCTGCAATATTTTACACTTCCCGGCAAAATATTTCAGCTAATTTTGCGACCTTTAGGAAAATGATTACAAGAACTCATTCAGAATATGCACCGGATATTTCGCGATAATCGCCTTTTTTTTTGCTGTTTTTTTCTTTTTTTAATTTTAGCTAGTGTTTTGTTAATCGCCAATGACAAGGGCGACGCCATCTTTTTTTTTAGTCAAAACCGCAGCGAATTGGGCGACCTCTTTTTCAAATACTTTACACATATGGGAGAGGCACTCGCTTACATTTCAATTGCCGTTATTTGTCTTTTTATCCGGTTTCGATATTCCCTTTTGATTGGGCTCACCGGTGGTGGGGTTTCCTTGGTGAGTTATTTTTTGAAAGCTTATTTTGCTCATGACCGGCCCTCGCTTTTTTTTCGGAAACTCAATATGCTGGACCAGGTTAATTTGGTGCAGGGAGTGGATTTGAACACCGCGGCTACGAGTTTCCCTTCCGGTCACACTATGGCAGCTTTTGCTTTGTATAGCTTGCTTATTTTGCTATTGCCAAAGAGGAAAAGGTACGCTTTGCCACTTTTTTTTATCGCCCTCCTCGTTGCCGTTTCAAGGATTTATTTGGTCCAGCATTTTCTTGAAGACGTGTTTTTGGGCGCCATTTTGGGTTTGTTGATTGCGGTTTTGGTCTATTGGGTGAATAGTCGTTTTGACTACAACCCCAGAATTTGGGTTGACCGCTCTTTTTTGTTATTAAAAAGGGAAGCGGATAAATTGGGATAACAGTGCCTTGATTGTGGAAATAGTAATACTATAGTTGATAAAACATTTTAAAATAGTTTAACTATTTTATCAAACTCCATCGGCATTCCCATTGCTACTGTGATGATTTAAAAATAAAAAGCCAGAAGTTCCCTCAATCCTAAAAAAGCAGGCGGGGTATTTATATTTTTGCGCCATGTTTTTTCTCACCAAAATATTGAAGCTGACTTTGACACGGCGAGTGCTGTTCTTTTCTTTTTTCCTTTCCGGCCTCGGATTAAAGGCGCAAATTGATACGGTTTTGACGATTTCCGAAGTTGAGGTTAGGGCGGGTAGGATATTGGAATCTACAACTGGCAGTCATGTTCAATCAATTGATAACCAAACCCTTGAGAGAAGTGCCACCCAAAACTTAGCGGAATTGTTGACTCAAAATACAGGCATTTTTCTAAAGACCTACGGCTTGGGAATTTTATCCACGGTTTCTACTCGCGGAACGGGGGCGAATCACACGGCAGTCCTGTGGAACGGTTTCAACCTCCAAAACAGCATGAACGGCACCGTTGATTTTTCCTTGCTACCGGTCTTCCTTTTGGATGCCGTCGAGGTGCAGTATGGGGGCGGAAGTGCGCGAGACGGTAGTGGCGCCCTCGGCGGCACGATTAGGCTTAAAAACCAACTCGAATTGGGGAGGGGACTTCGTGGAAGTTTTGGTTCCTCGGTGGGGAGTTTTTCCGATTTCGAGCAATTTGGGAAGTTATCGTTCAGCAACAACCGCTTTGGCACTTCTTTGAGAGTCGTTCATCACCGAGCAGAAAATGATTTTTCTCTTTCGAAAGGATTTAATCCGAAACAGACCAACTCCGCCTTTGACCAATTCGCCATTTTGCAGGACAACGTACTGAAAATTAATGACCGACAACTTTTGAAAACCTTTTTTTGGTACGAAAATACTGACAGGGAAATACCCCCAAGCCGGACAGAAAGTACAAGTGAGGCCCGGCAGATGGACCAATCCTACCGCGTAGGGGCAGAGTGGTCGCGCTCGGGCAAAAAAAGCGGTTCCAAAGTCAGGGGGGCGTATTTGGAGGATGATTTGGTTTTTTCGAGCGACCTCGTTGATTCCTCCAACAGCCGAACCCAAACCTTCATTTCAGAGGCCGAACAATTGTTTTATCTCAAAAAAAATCAGGTACTGAAACTGAAAATTCACGATACCTACAACTTTGCCAAAGCGGCCGATTTGGGTAGCAATCATTCGAGAAACCGTCTTGCCCTTTTGGGCTCCTACCAATTTTTCTTTTTAAAAAACCGCCTCGATTGGCAAACCGATATTCGGCAGGAGTGGGTGAACGGGCAAAGCGTTCCTTTTACGGCTTCCACGGGTAGTAGTTTCAAAATCAACGACTTATTGACTTTAAAAGGAAAGGTTTCCAAAAATTTCAATCTTCCCAATTTCAATGATTTGTATTTTAGAGATGCCACAGCCCTCGGAAATCCAGATTTGCTGTCCGAATCGGGTTGGAGTGAAGAAGCAGGGTTGCATTTCCGAAAGAAATTCAAAAGAACGCAAATCCATTCCGAACTCACCCTTTTTTCCAGCAAAATTAATAATTGGATTCAGTGGCTTCCAAATGGCCCCGTTTGGCGACCCGAAAATAAAAAATCCGTTTGGGCAAGAGGTCTGGAAAGTTCGGTGAAAGTGGATTATCGAGCGAAAGATTGGGTCTTTAGCGGGAAGATTCTTTACCACTTCACGCGCTCAACCGTGGAAGAAATCCGGGAAGACGAAGATCCCGAATTGCTTGGGAAGCAATTGATTTACGTCCCCCTTCACACTGCAAATGCTTATTTTTCAATT
>CAZJYF010000222.1:0-6507 GCA_964549665.1 uncultured Saprospiraceae bacterium | reverse complement strand
ATGACGAGTTTTGGGGAATGCCTCCCCTACCACGAAAACAAAATGACCGTCAACCACGATGTTCGGGACAAATGGGGGCAACCCACCATTACTTTCGATGCCGAATTCAAAGACAACGAGAAAGCAATGGACAAAGACGCCGGCGAATCGGCCGCTGAAATGCTCGAAGCAGCCGGACTGAAAGATGTCCAAATTTATAACCGGGGTAGTTGGCCCGGCTTGGGCATTCACGAAATGGGCTCTGCAAGAATGGGAAGAGACCCCAAGACCTCCGTACTCAACAAATGGAATCAGGTACATACAGTACCCAATGTCTTCGTGACAGATGGTGCTTTCATGGTTTCTTCCCCCTGCCAGAACCCTTCTCTGACTTACATGGCTATGACGGCAAGAGCTTGTGATTACGCAGTGAAAGAACTCAATAAAGGGAATCTCTAATGGTCGACCTTAGCTTCAAATTGGAAGTATGGTAAAAAATTATTGAAACTTCTTACAATTTTTTGTTTCGCAGTAAAACAGTAATTTGCCTTTTTTGCGTTGTAGCTTTCAAAAATTGTATTATGAGATTACTGCAGACCCTATTTTTTAGCCTTTTATTTTTTGTAACCAAACCTGCCGAAGCTCAAACCGGAATTCCCAAATACACGGTCAAATTAGGAAGTTTTATCAATCCCAGTCCTGTTGATTTTGACAGGGTTCGCTCCCTTGGTTTTCTCTTTACCCAAGCCAAAAGCAGCAACTACACCGACGTATTAATGGGCGGATATACGAGTCGTATGGAAGCTCAAAAAGTGGCTCAAAACCTTCAAAGTAATAGCTTTAACGAAGCTTTTGTCCTGGAAATGAATGCCGATGGTGGTCAAATGGTTGCGGCGATCCAATTGAAAATAGAAAATGCCGCCAAGCCAATCGATTGGTCTAATTACCTAAAATTGGATAATCTGTATGTCTTGCTGAATGGCAAACAGGTGAAAATTGTGGCAGGGCCTTACAAGGATTTAGCAGAAGCAAAAACCCAATTGGCACACATTAAATCGATGGGCTTTAAGGATGCTTTTGTGAAAAATGTCAACAATGTGCTGCTGCACAAAGTGACTTCTTTTGAAACAGGGGGCCAGAAACGACCGCTGATTCCACTAAATTTTAAAGACAGAAAAGAACAAAAAGGAGCGCGCACTGCCTCTGAAAACCCTGAATTGGTTTCCCATTCCTCAAATGAACAGCCCCCTTTTTCTAAGTCCGCGGGAGAAACCAAAATGATTTCCACTGCAGCCTATCACTTCAAGGCAGAGCTTCCTAAAATTCGCAGTAAAATCAAACGCACTTCTGCCTACAAATTGCAGGAAGTTCTGAAAAATGAAGGGGCTTCTCAACTTGGTTTAGACGGCTACTATGGCAAAAAAACCAGCGAGGCTTTTACAAAGATTAAGAGCGCTAACCGGCAACTTCAGAAATACAAAATCCTATCTCAATTCGCTAATTTCCAAGCTTATGAAAAGGCTGGAAGATTACAATCTAGCATAGATGATTTATGGAACCACCCTGCCCAAGCTATCAGAATACTGAAAGGATTTGCGGAACCTTTGGCGAAAGCCTACCGCGCTTATTTTATGTTTGCAAGCGGCGAAACCGGACAGGAGGTAAACGAGTTAATGAACGCCGCCGTCAAAGAAGCCTTTGCAGCGAAAAAACCGGTAAATTTGCCCCAATTCGATTATACCGCTACTTATTCCTACAATGATTTGAACCAACTGTTGCTGCACCTGCGCTACATCTACGAGATTTCGGATGAAAAATTCAGCGTACCCTGTTGGTTATTCCAGAAACACCCGGCATCAGCCCTGCACGCGTTTGGGCATTCACCTACCTCCGGCAACGGTTTTCGACTGCAAGATTGCGCCGGCTTTTGGTCTTGGGAAGATGTCCAAATCCTTCATGCCATTGCCAAAGACTTGGACACCGACCATAAGATGGACGATCAAAAAGTGGCTGACAGCCGTTCCGCCCTGACAAGGCTTTATCTAGCGCCAAATCCTCCCAATGAAAAAGAGCAGAAAGTACTCGAAAACTGGAATTCGAAATTGTGGAAAGGCCTCGATGGATGGGCTTTGCGCGACCCCCTGCTAGCGGAAATCAACACGGCTTTGAAAATTGCCTTTTTTCAAACAGAGGTTCTTTTTGAAGACTATTTCATGAACCAAGGATTTACTGCCAAAGAAGCAAAAGGTTTGGCATTGGCAGCTTTAAAAGCATTGACGGGAAACCACCTCAATCGCTTTGTTTGATTTGAGTGTGGGACAAACACGGGAAACAAATATGAAAAATGAAGGTGAAGGACAATTAATCTGATTTATGTGCTCATACCAAAATACCTCAACCGAGGAATAAATACCGGGACATCAAAAAGGCACATCTGTCTTACAGCCGCAAGCGAAGGAAAACCTACAAAGCCACTCGCCGCTTTAAAAAGCGATTGCTTTATCTGCTCCATAAAATGCTTCGGCAAATCAGCCCCATGATACTGTGGCAGTCGGCTTTTTCATTGGGAGAAAAATCCCCGGTGAAGACGGCTTGGGTAAAATCTGAGCCCGCACGGAGCATACCGAAAACGCTTGGATTTTCTTCGCAATGATGTGGGTGCTCGTTCCCACTTTGGTAGGCACCGTAGAGGTGGGCGAAAACCAAAGTGGCGAACTTTTGCAAAACTACCCAAACCCCTTCCGACCCTTGGCTATTCCGTTAGAAAAAAGGCAGGATTCAACTTAAAATTGTCAACCGCATGGGGCAATCGATTCGAGTCCTGTTAGATGAGGAAAAACCAGCAGGAAAATATTCGGTCCTTTGGGATGGACAAACAGATGCTGGCACCGAAGTTTCGGGTGGCATCTATTTTTACACCCTGACGGTGGAGAGAGGGTATCCCATTACCAAAAGGATGATTTTAATGAAACAGGGATAAGTCGCACTAATTTTTTAGTCCCAAAATGAAGTTATCCCCACGGGTTTGGCTTAAAGTGTTTTTCTGTTCAACTGCCATTACTATTTGTATATTTAGAAAATGTAGGTTTTTCCTTCCGGCATCCAGCTCTCGGAAAATGCTGGATTTCGTATCTTCAAAAACCCCTTTCAAATTTGCAAATAAGTTGTAATAATAGCTGATCCCGTCGTTTAGGTTCTTTGTGAAAGCCAACAAGTATTTTTCTTGTTTTTTTGTCATGGAAACTTTCGTCTCCTCTATTTTATTTTTGAGAAAATCAAGGTAAATTTTTAGTTCTTTTACAAACATATTCGGACGGTCGGCCCTTGACATAGCATTTACTCTTCCGTAGATATGGTCGGTGATTTCTTTTAAGCTCATTATTTTTGAAAAATAAGCCATGTTTGGTCCCGGGCAAACGGAAACGCCCTTGCCTTCTACCTTCGTGTCCAGGTCGTTTACCAACAAAGCAGGGGTGCCCAATCCCACACACAAGCACGATTTGTCAACTATTTTTTCATATCTGCTTTGGTATTCTTCAGAGGAAAGCCCTTCCTCGTCTAATTCTTTCAATTTTAAATATTGGTATTGACGGGAAGCAGTGCAAAGCCCCTCTTCCGTAAACTCTTTATTCAAAGCCACATATTTTTTAGGGCAGGAACTACCGGGTCTCCCTTTGGCAATAAAAGATTGTTTTGTTTGGTCTTTGCTGTTCCCTTTGAGGCTATAAAATGGAACGCCCAAAGGAGAGATATTACTAAGATACACATCATCTTCTTTGGCTTCCAGCAATTGATTTCTAGTTTGTTCGTCCACGTTGGTTACTTCGGGGACTAAAAGAAAAGGGGTGGCCCAACCTACAGAATCGAGCTGGTAATGATCGATTAGAAATTGATGCTCTTCTGCCGTTCCAACACCTCCCTGAGCAGTTATTTTAAGGGGCAACTCCGCTTTAGGTGCCGAGCGGTTTTTGCTGGAAAGCGCCCGAGTCAGGATTTCGTGAACCGACTGAGACAGTTCTTGCCGTTTGTTCATAAATTCCTCCAACACCGGCCCAAGAAGGTTCCCTTCCGTGGCAAAGGCATGCCCGCCACAATTAAGCCCCGATTCAATCCTGTATTCTGATACCCACAGTCCCTTTTTAGCCAGAAACTTACCTTGAATCAAAGCCGACCGGTAATCACTGACTTTTAAAACAATTTTCTTTTTCAATTCCCCATTTTTGTCGGGATAGAAATCTTCGAATTGCTCTAAATAGGCGTACAATCTGGGATTCATCCCCGCCGAGAAAATGATGGCGGAATGTAAATCGCTGTTGGCGTAGCCCCGAAGTGCCGCATGGGCGTCATTGAATTCAGTAGATAATTTCTCCCCATTGAGATAGTTATCCTTATCGACTTTGGTCATAATATTCACATCGATATTGCCCATCGTTAAGTTCTCTTTTATCCAACTTCTTAATTCATCTAAATTAAAATATTTTGCCGTCAAGCTCCTGAATTCCTGTTTTATACTCGAGCTGTCGGGCAGCATGTCGAAATATTTTTTTATCTCATTCCCTTTCTCGATGGTGGCATTTTTAAATTCTTCGAATTTCTTTTTGGCCAAGTCGTTTATCAAGTTCAGATAAGACGTGATCCTTTTGGCTCTAAAATCTTCGACTTTTTCGGTAATCTCCCGGTACGGAATTTTAAATTTTTCGCAGTACATCTTCCTCAACTTTTCCAAAAGGATGTCGTCGAGTAAAGAAATGACCGAATCGATGCCGTATTGAGAAACCTTTAAAGGAGTATCGATCGTAAATCCGATTCCCATGACGGGAATATGGAAGGAATGTGTTTTTTTCATGTTGCAATTGTTTTAGATTTAGTCGTCTGTAACGGTTAGGCTAAAAATTGGCAGGCAGTTTTACCAATTTTTTTTCAAATTGCATAGCTTATAATTACTTGTAACCTGCTTCATATTAGCACCTTAGTCCGTTTTTTTTTAGTCTGTTTTATTAAACCATTTCATGTCCCATGCTCGGGCTAAACGATATTTTATCAAATCCTTTTTTGATCCTTTCATTTTATTCTGATCCCTTCTTTTTGTATGTTTTCAAATAACGGAGTCGAAGAATGATTATTATTCCAATCCTTTTTTGAATAAATCAAAGGGGAAATTATCTCTCCTGTTTCAAGTTCCAGGTCATAGAAATCATCCATTAGTTTTGTCTCAATTTCAAATGAAATATTTTTTGAGTTAAGTAAAATTAATAAATCCCAATCGGATAAACTTGTAGTATTTACCCGGGCTTGAGATCCGTATAAATATACTTCTGAATCAGGGTATTTGGAATTAGCTATCCTGACAATTTTATTAATTATTTTATTTTGATTACTCATATTGCAAAAATAATCATCTTCTGTAGAGTCTGTTGATTAGTAGGTTTTCTTTGCTTGGGGGAAACGGGTTGTGCATGGTGTCGAAGCTGACGATAGGAAGCTATACAATATACCTTTTGTTGTGGTGTCGTATTTATATTTTTTCGTACCATTCTTTATCAATTTTCACTTCCTCTATCAGTTCAGTTTTAACACCTAAATTCAACTCTTTTAATTTATCGCACAATAGTTCTCCATCAATTAAATCTATTGGAGGAGCACCATCTCTTGTTGCTTCCTTCATAGCTTCTCTTGTAAAATTACCTGTCGTTATAAATATTCCTTTATCTGCTCTTCCTTGCATTGCTCCTCTAAAATCACGAATTGCACCTGCCCCAACTGAACCTTGATACCGTTTGCTCTGGAAGAAAACGTGAAAACTTAAAAAACCATTAAATCTTACAATTCCTTTCCCATCAATTCCTCCATCTCCAGATGTTTTAGTAACCTCTACTTGAACAAAACCACTTTCCCGTAATATTCTTTGGCAAAGTCTTTCAAATGCCACTGGCTCAATTGTTAAAAGAGTAGAAATTAATTCCTCTTTCCAAGTAACTTCCTCTTCTATTTCACTCTCAATTTCATTATCTGTTATTTGAGAAGGTTCTTTTGTTTTCTTTTTTTGTATTCTCTCTTCTTTGACTTTGTCTTTTACAAATTTCACAATATCAGTGGAAGAAATTTTCGATGTATCAATTTCATTATCAATTAATGCCCAAATTCCGCGAGATGAATTATCAATTAGTCCGTATTTTTTTAAATACGTTCTTGCCCACGCAAGTCGATAATCCACTTCACTTTGAACACTTGTATCATTATGAGGTATTTCAAGAATTTCTTCTGGTAAGTGCGCAATTTCGTAAACTTTCTCATTAATTTCTTCAATTGAACCTGAGCCTCCTAACTCAATTAAAGCTTTAAGAGTTGGCATTATCAATTGGTCATATGTTGGTATAATATCGTATTTCTTTTTTCTTCCCATTTTACTTACATATCTGTTTTATTATGCACCACAACGGCTTGAATAAACGCCTGTTTTAATGGCGTTTATTTTTTGTGTGTGCCTTGAATGGTAAATATAATTCTTTTAAAAGAATGTCCCAAAGG
>CAZJYF010000221.1:0-6522 GCA_964549665.1 uncultured Saprospiraceae bacterium | reverse complement strand
AAACCGATTGAATGTCAAGTCCTTCGATATTTCTTTTTTTTCTATCAAAAAACCGGGCGAGCAGCTCCTGCGCGACGGAGTTTCCGTAGTCGTGCGCGAGAATATGCACAGATTGGATTTTTCTTTTTTCGAGCATATTTTCGTGCAAATCGGCTTGGTCAGGAATCGAGTAGCGATAGTTTTTGGGCTTATCCGAAAATCCGAATCCGATCATGTCCGGCGCGAGGAGATGAAATTTTTCGGCAAGTGGAAGCCATATTTTTTGCCAATCCCAAGAGGCGGTTGGGAAGCCATGAAGGAGCAAAAGTATGGGTCCTTCTCCTTCCTCCCTTAAGAAAATCCGATGTCCGTTGTAATTGAAATAAGCCCCGGCGGCTTGCCAATTATTGATTGTCATACATTTTGAATATTTCTGGAATTTTGGATTTGAATATTTTGACCCTCCCCGTAATTGGGTGTGGGATAAATTTGCAAACCCTTAAAAAATTTAAGAATTTCTTTTGAAAAGAATCAGCTGTCATCTGTAAAAATTTGCCCACTCATCATTGAGAAAAATGTTTTGCTTGCAAATTTTTCTGCGATCTCGAAATTCGGTATCGGGTGAAATTTACAAAAAGAAGAAAGCACTTTTTAATGGAATCTTAAAAGGGCAACTTTAACACAAATTTATTTTCTGATTCCTTTTTTGGGATTAAAAAAATTCTACATTTGCGCCCGCTTTAAAAAAAAGGGCTTGAACTTAATTGAAAATAGAAGCGTTATTAGCCGGTAATAATATTTTAACCAATTGATTTTGAATATTTTATCTTTTGAAAAAATGCGTTTTCCCTTTGAAAAGAATGCTCCTGAAACCAATAAAATGAAACTTAAATATTGCAGCGACGCACACATTATTTTATTATTGCTTGCGTAAGCTGCTTTTTTTCAGAAAATTATACTATATTTGGAGCGATATTTGAATCCCATAGAAAAAGAGTATTGTAAAATCCCTAAACAATTACATCCCATGAACATTCTCCACCCTGCATTGCTTTTGGCGATGCTTTCCCTCTTTCTTGGTTGCCAAAATGTTCCACCGGCCTTGCCTGTGCTAAATGCCGAACTGACGGCCAACCACTCTTTACAAGTTTCCAAGACCGATTACGAAAGATTCCGAAACGGAAAAATCAAACATGCAGCACCTCTTCCCGCTGTATTTACAAAAGCTTCTTTGGACACGCTGGAAATTCCCGAAATTGATGACAATCTGGTATTGGCATTGCAGCACCAATTGCGCGTTTTGAAATTGCGCAAGCAACGAAAACTCCAACGTCTGGCTGGCTTGGATGCCAGTTATGACAAATTGGAGGAAACAATTCAGTTGCTCCTCGACCGGGCACATACAAAGCCTGCAGACTTGCAATATCAACTCGATGCCTACCAAACCTGGGGTAAAGACAAAAAGGGGCATGTGAAATATACCGGCTATTATACCCCGGTGTTGGAGGTGAAAAAAGAGTCGGATGCTATTTATAAATACCCGCTCTATTCGTATCCCAGAAATTGGGAGGGGCGTTTACCTAGCCGTCAGGAAATTGACAGTAATCACGTTCTGTCCGATATGGGGCTAGAATTGGCTTACGCTAAAGACCCTGTGGATATTTATTTTATGCAGGTTCAGGGTTCCGGGTATGTCCGGTTCTTAGATACCGGGGAGCGAAAACTTTTCCGCTTTGCAGGGGATAACGGTTACCGTTTTCGCCCCATTGAAAAAATAATTCTTGCAAATGAAGATATAGACGCCAAAAACGTGTCGGTCAAGGGCATTAAGCGCTTCTTGGAAAAAAATCCCCATTGGCGCGATACCGTTTTGTATTCAAATCCTTCCTATGTCTTTTTTCAGTCGAAAAATTCGGTTGCCAAGGGGGCAGGAGGGGTTCCCCTGATGGAGGGCATTTCTATTGCTGTTGATTCGAGGTATTTTCCTTTGGGAAGTGTTATTTTGGCATCTGTTCCTGTTTACGACCGATACGACAATATTTCACGCCATGAATTTCGGATTTTGTTGCCGCAGGATGTTGGCGGTGCGGTTCGTGGGCCAGGACACGTGGATGTTTATTCAGGAGTGGGAAATAGCGGTCGGGAAGCGGCAGGTATGCTTCACCATTACGGCAGAATGTGGCTATTACTGCCCAAAGAGAATAAGCAGTTGGCTTTAAATGATGAAGAATTATAAATTGAGTTTGGTGTGTATTAAACACCTAAAAACGCACAAGCCCGGATTTCAATGAAGTTCGGGCTTTTTGTTTTGGCATTGGGAAATTATTTTAGCAATTTTTTCGTCAGAATTCTATCCTTTGTGTAAAGCCGTACCAAGTAAGAACCGGCAGGTAAATGGGAGGTGTTCCAGCTAAATTCATTAACTCCTTTTGGAAAGGATTGCCGGGTGATGGTGGCAATTTTTAGTCCGTTTCCGGAAAATACTTCCAGCGAACCCAACTGTTTTTCCGGCAGTTTGAATTGGATGTTGGCGATATCCTGAACGGGGTTTGGGAATACGGTCAAGTCAACTTTTGGACGCGGCTGATTGACTTCGGCGACGGCGGTTAGCTCGCCCAAATCGTATTTTTGAATCGAACGTCCAAAGGTGGCCGCGAGCAGGAAGCGGGGCTGGGGTTGAAAATCCAGGTCGTTGACGACGGTCATCGGGAGGTTGGTTCCCAAAATTTCCCAGTTTTGTCCCAAATCATCTGTAAACCAAACGCCGAGGTCATTGGCTATGTAAAGCCTTCCGGCAATATCGGGGTCCACGATGATGTCGTTGACCGGAATTTCTGGGAGGTTGCCGGAGATGTCTTCCCATGTTTCGCCCCCATCGTTAGTCAACAAAACGTGGGCTTGGTAGTCCACGTAGCGGTAGCCGGAAAGGGTGGCAAATGCAATGGAATCATCTTCCGGGTCAACAGCTACTTGGGTGACGTAGCGGTCAGGTATTCCGGCGGAAATATTTTGCCAGGAATTTCCACCGTCCATAGTTACCTGCACGTTTCCATCGTCGGTTCCCACGTAAATCACTTGCGGATTGGTGGGTGCTACGGCGATGCTCGAAATCGTGCCGAAGGTCGAAGAACCGCCCGGCGGTTCGCCGTCGGTGAGGTCGTCGCTGATGGGTTGCCAACTTTCTGCCCGATCGGTCGAGCGGTATAATTTGTTGGTGCCGTAATAAAGAACGGAAGAGTTGGAGGGGTCTATTACTACCGGTGTATTCCAATTGTTCCGGTCAAATGGGTCAATTCCGACGATGTTTGGCGTTGGAGAAAAAACCGAACCGCCATCTATCGATTTGAATAATCTGCCGAATTGGGATTCGGCATAGACGATATCGTTGTTCGTTGGGTCCACGATGACATGGAAGCCATCGCCACCGAGGATTCTTGCCCAGTCATCTACCTCTCCCGTCAATGTCCGCAGGGTGCCATTGTCCTGCGAACCCCCATAAATTTGGTCTGGCTGTGAAAAGTCAATTTCGCATTTGTAAAACTGCGTTATCGGGAATACTTCAACGTGTTTCCAATTGGAGCCACCTTGTTGGGAAATGTAAATCCCCCCATCATTTCCGGCGACCAGCAAATCTGAATTCTGGGGGTGTACTTCCAATCCGTGTTGGTCCACATGCATGTTGGCATTTAGAGCGGTCCAATTCACCCCTCCGTCCGTTGACTGGTACAATAATAGACCAAGGGCATAGACAACCTCGGAATTATTCGGATCTACCCGGATATTTCCAAAGAACCAGCCAAAATTTGCATAAACGTTGTTGATGTTCCCATCATTATCTACCCTGAACCAACTGTCACCTCCATCGATGGATTTGTAAACGCCGTCGAATACATTGCTGATAGAATTTGTGCTAAAGATGGTGTAAATGATTTCCGGGTTGGAGGGAGAAACGGCGACTCCGATGCGGCCCCGTTCCTCGTCGCTTGGCGGAAGCCCGTTGGTGAGTTGTTCCCATGTATCCCCCCCGTCGGTAGAGCGATACAAGCCGCTTGTCACCCCACCGTATCTGCGTTGCCATGGGAACCGGATCCGTTCCCAGGTAGCCGCAAAAAGAGTGTCGGGGTTTCGAGGGTTTAGAGCAACATCTATGCAACTCGTTGAATCGCTCACGAAGAGCACCCGTTCCCAATTTTGGCCGCCGTCGAGCGTCCGGTACAAGCCTTTATCCTCACTTTTGCCGTACAACAAACCGGCAGCAGCCACGAAAACGCGGTCGGGGTTTTCGGGGTCAATGACGATTCGCCCGATGTGCTGCGAATTATCCAGACCCACATTTTGCCAGGAAGTGCCCCCATTGGTAGTTTTATAAATGCCATTACCAAAAAAAGCACCCGAAGTCGCTGAGCCGTTTGCTTCTCCCGTTCCGACGTAAATGACCTCGGGATTAGAAGGGGAGATGGCAATATTTCCAATGGTAAGGACGCCTTGATCTTCAAAAATTGGAACCCAATTTTCTCCCCCATCCGTCGTTTTGAAAATGCCTCCGACGGAAGCGCCGGCATAAATAATATTTTGGTCAGTCGGATGTAAGGCTACATCTGTGATTCGCCCGCCAATATTAACCGGCCCGGCAAGAGTCCAATCCCCTCCGCTTCTGCTGTTGAGGGCTGCCTTGGCCACTAGAGTTTGGCGAACAGCATCGCGGTAAATCTTTTGATTGAGCACATTGTTAGGGTAAGCCCGTTGGTTGTACATCCAATCGTTGGGGTAAAGGTTTTGCTCTTTGGCTTCTGAATTAGGGAGACTCTTCTTTTTTGGTGGTATTTGAAAAACAAAAACAAAAGCAAGAAAGAACAAAAAAGTGGCAGTCAGCAGTGCGGGTTTTTTCATTTAAAAAAAATTGTTGCATTCCGAAGACTAAAAATACAGAATACTTCGGAAATATTGTGCTTTCTCGTTTTGATTGCCGGAGAATTGTAAAGAGATTGCTTTTTTTGACTTCGCTACCATTTAATTCGATATTATTGAAGGGGGGGAAAGTAGGTCGCTATCCGCTTTTTTGCTCCCTGCTCTTTGGCTTTATTTTGGTAACTTCGTTCCCAACATAAAATCTCCCTGAGAAAACTACCAAGTGTGGAATATCTCTTGATTACATATCGAACAATTGTACCTTTTTTCTTTACCTGCCTTTTTTGCATCCCAGCAGTGGAGGGGCAGGACTTTATCGCCAATGTCCAACACTTCGGCATCGAAGAAGGACTTTCCCATCGCGACGTGCAGTGCATTCATCAAGACCGGCAGGGTTTTATGTGGTTTGGCACCAAATACGGGCTCAACCGCTTTGGCGGTAGTCGTTTCAAGTGGTTCACCAAAGAAAATAATGGCTTGCAAAGCAATGAAATCAATCATATTTTGGAAGACACGGAGGGTCGGATGTGGTTGATTTATACGGGTTCTCATTCTTGGAAAAGCATCAAAAGCATTGACATCTTTGACCCGAAAACAGAAAAGGTCGAATCTTTTGAAGCAACTTTCGGAAATCGAGCTCCTTTTTCGCCGGAAGAAATCGTGAGTTTTAACCGTAACGACGACGGGCACTTTGTTTTTCTTACCCGCGATAACCGCCTCGTGACCTATGACGGTCGGTTTAAAACCATTCCCATCCGCTTAGATGCCTATCAAATATTAGATAACATCTATTGGTCTCCCACTGGTTTGTTTTGGGTGGTGAAACGCTCGTTTTTAGGTGAAAATGGAATCGAGGAATGGGTTGTTCTGGTATTTGATTCAAAAGGAAACGAAGTACGGAGGTTCCTCCATAAAATTTGGGGCTACCTAATCATTTATCAGTTGGATGAAAAAGGCAATTGTAAATATACCACTTCTGGTTTGGAACATGGAAACACCCGGTTTTTTCAAATTAGCCCCGAAGGAGTACAAAAAACAGACACGAACCTAGAGCGGGTTTATGCCAATAAAGTCTTCGATTCCTCTCATTTCACAATTACACAAATTAAAAAACAGGGGCCACTTTACTGGTTGTACGCCGGAAATACCATTGAAGTTTTTGACCCGGAGGATGGCTTTCAAATCCATGCGGGAAAAGATTTTGACAAAATTTCTAAAATTACGAATCTGTATTTTGACCGAAACAATCAAGTTTGGGTTAGCACCCAATTTGGCATTTACCACATCCGGCTCAAGGCCAACCATTTTTCGAAAATCCTATACAATCACGAAGACAAAAAACCACCGATCCGAAATATGATATTGGATGATGCCGGCAATTTGTGGGTAGTACAAGAAGGCATAGAAAACCTTTGGAAAGTAAACGGAAATTCCGGCGAAATTTCCAGCGCAAACCTGTCGATAACCCAACAAGACAATCTGCCTTTTTCAAGTGCTGTCTATGCCTTGATAAGGGGGAAAACAGGACAATTGTATTATTCGGCTTCCAATAAACTGATCGTATTCGACCCGAAAACTTATGCCCATACGATACATGAAATTGCGGAACCAAATCGGGAATGGAGTTTTATCTGG
>CAZJYF010000220.1:0-6540 GCA_964549665.1 uncultured Saprospiraceae bacterium | reverse complement strand
CCCATTCCAGCATTAAATCATTATCTCCATTACCCATTAAATTCGTTGTAGTACCAAAAGTTTGGAAGGTTTTGAACGAAATCGTAGGTATTCAAAGAAGCGAGTAAAGGTATTTACTCCTTTTTAGATTGAAAATTGACAAACTACCGGATAGTGGTCCGAAAAATAGGCATGGAGCACTTTATGACTTTTGACGGCAATTTTATTGTCGAAAAAGAGGTAATCGATGCGCAAAAGGGGGAGGTTGCCGGCAAAGGTAGTACCTAATCCAAATCCTATTTCCCGAAAGGAATCTTTCAATATTTTGGAGAATTGGCGATAGACATAAGAAGTCGGTGGTTCATTGAAATCGCCGCACAGGATGACGGGGTAGGGGCAGGCATTGATGTTGTCAATGACGAGGTGCGCCTGATGAACTCTTATTTTTGAGGCTTTTTTGTAGTTTCTAAAAATGTGTTTCATGGCTCTCAAAGAACGCCGGTTTATATCTTTTTGCTTTGCCAAATAGTCGGTCGGTGAAGAAATCCGACTCGATTCGAGATGGAGGCTGTAAAGCCGGATTCTTTTCCCTTCCAACAATACATCGGCCCAAGTGCAGGAATTGGTGGTTTTGCCAAAATTGATAAATCCCTTGTCGAGAAAAGGGACCCTCGAAAATATCATTGTCCCCTTGTTTCCATAATAATGAGGGTATCCCAAGTGTTCGGCTATGGGGCGGTAGGAGTCAGAAGAAGTCTCCTGAACGCACAAAAAATCGACCTTTCCTACTGAAAGGTAAAATTTAAAAAAAGATTCAAAAGCCTTTGCCTGCTCTTCTTCGGGTCGCAAAAGTACCTCTTGAAGATAGTTTAAATTGTAAGAAAGAACCCGGAAGGAAGGGGTTGTGACAGGATTGTCCCGGAAGTTGGTTCCCAGTAATCCGGGATACAACCAAAGGATAATTATCCCGCCACCAAAAGAAGTGAAAAACACCCAATCCCGGAGGAATAGCCAACAAACGGCAAACAGCAGATTTAAAACCAGCAAAAAAGGAATGGCGAATCCTAAAAGTGGAATAACCCAAGTTGTTTCAGGGTTCACCCAAGCCGAAGAGAGGGCAAGCAGGGTCACAAAAGTGCATCCCAAACTCAGGAACCGAAAAACTTTCCAGAGCATTTGAAACTGTTTAAAGAGTGTTCAAAGTTCCGTGTTCAAAATTCTAAAATACCTTGATAACCCACGTACTGAGAACTTGATGACGGAATTTATGGAACATTCCCCATTACTGTGAGAATGATGGAGGTACATGTTCAAGAAAAAGGAGCAGCTACGATTGTGACTTTATTTAATCGCCATTCTAAAGCCGCTAATTTCCTACAAATTAACGGATAATTAGCGGCTTTTACCAGCTCAATTTTATGACCCATTCCGGGAGCGATAATTCTCAACAGACCCCATTGATTCCGCATGACTACAGCTTTTGACAAAAAAGCCGGACTTCCTTTCGCATTGGGAAGCCCGGCAAGTTTTAGTTTTAACACACTTTTAAAATTGAATAGCCAGAATCAGGATTTGCAGGATTTTAGGGATGCCAAGCTGGAAGGCCTTTGCAAAAGTCTTCCAGCTACAACGGAATCTGAACTAATTCTAAAATCGTTGAAATCCTGATTCCGACCATTTTGGCGATTTTTCAGCTTGCCTGTTTGAATCTGGAAAACAGTATCAGGTCTCCGTCAATAACGATGACTTGTTTGAAAACTTTTCCATTGTTGCGAACACTTAACAGATAGCGCCCATCTTGCAATTCCTTTAAATTTAAATTTTGAGAAAACCCATTCTTTTTGTTCAAATATCGAGAATGGTAGATGAGGTCGCTGTCCATGTCGGTAAGTTGGATGTAGGTGCTTTTTTGCTGTAAGTTGGCAAGGCTAATGTTTATCACGTCCTTTTTAACCAATTTGGTTTTGGCGATTAAACCGGCCGTGACGGGTACGGAAGCCTGTGTCGGCATGAAATAAGGCAATAGGAATGCTAACAAAATTAATCGTTTCATAATACGCAGTTTTTAAGGTGAAATAAAAATAGATAAAGCCCCCTGTCTAAGGAAGCTTTTGTTAATAGACTACTAGCAAAATATCAGGTTGCATTGCCGTAGTTCAAGAGCGTTATGTTTCGACCAATGTGGGGAATTGCCATACGAAAATATTTTTTGGATAGACATAGATTTGATAATTTAATTCTATTTCAACTATTTGGCTCGTTTTGTGCAGTCACAATTTTTTGGAAATCCCAATTGAGACTAAATTTTATACCCTGATATTTTTTAAAATTTGGTGTGGACAAAAACGTAAGTATGAGGAGGAAACTGGAGTGGGCAGTTATCAACTGTTTTTCTGCCTCGTTATTAGTAATATCGGCTGTAACTCCTGCGCTGGCAGGAGGTGGTGCTCCGCGAATAGTTGCAGAAGAAGGAAAAATAGACTGCCGGGGTTGGGATTTTTCCAAAGACTGCATGTTCCCTTTAAATGGACAATGGGAGTTTTACTGGCATGAGTTATTAAGTCCTTTGGATTTAAAAGCAAGGCAGAACATGCCCAAAAAGTACGTCCAATTCCCAAGTTTATGGTCGGAGGTCAAAGTGGATGGCAAGTCCCTTCCCAGCCAAGGCTATGCCACCTATCGATTAGTCATTCAAACCCAAAAAAAACTTCCCCTTCTAGGTCTGAAAATCAACGATTGTTACACATCTTTTAGACTATTTCTCAACGGTAAAGTATTTGCTGAAAATGGCAAGGTGGGAAAAACCAAAAAAGAAACCATCCCCCATTGGATTCCAGTCAGTAAATCTTTTACTTCTCAGGATTCGACCATTGAGTTGGTTTTGCAGATAGCTAATTTTCACCACAGCAAGGGAGGCATAAAGAGCCCGATTCTTTTTGGCACCAGCGATGGAATCATGACGATAAGGGAGCACAACATGTTCTTCGATTTGATTTTGTTTGGCACCATTTTAATGGCCGGGGTTTTCTTTTTGAGTATGTTTATCTTGATCAGGAAGGACACGGCAATTTTGTTTTTCTCTCTTTTTTGCTTAGCCTACAGTTACCGGGTCATTGGTTTTGGAGAACAAATTTTGCACATCATGTTTCCGAATTTAAATTGGGAACTTACCACCCGCTTGGAATATATTTCGATGTACTTGAGCTGCATTTTTCTTTTGGAATTCACAAAGACCATTTTCCCAAAAGAGATAAATAAAACTTTTGTCCGTTCGATTCAGGGTATCAGTATTTTGTTGACATTGCTAGTCCTTATTTCACCTGCCACCATTTTCACTCAGACCGTAAACTTTTATATGCTGGTTATCGTTGTCAGCATTTTTTACGGTTGTTACGTTTTTATTTCAGCTTTCAAAAATAAACGCAATGAAGCCAAATACGCTATGTTAAGCATCTTGGCTTTATTTCTAGCCATCAGCTTGACCATAACCGATTATCTGGAATTGTTCTCTACCAATCAATTGGTTGTTTTCTTGGGCTACAGCGGTTTTTTCTTTTTTCAGTCTTTGATTCTTTCAGACCGTATGGCTCCTTATTTCCATAAGCTGGCTGCAGATGCAAAAGCCGGGGCAGAAGTAAAAACACAGTTTTTGGCTACGATGAGTCATGAAATAAGAACCCCGATGAACGGCGTAATCGGAATGACCAGTCTTTTGTCGCAAACAAGGCTTTCAGAAGAACAGAAAAAGTTTGTGGATACCATCCGTATCAGCGGAGAAAACCTGATGGCGATCATCAATGAAATACTAGATTTTTCAAAAATGGAGAAGGGGAAAATGGAATTGGAGGAGTCGCCCTTTTGCATTGAAACAACCATCGAACAAATCTTTGAATTTTTTTCTACCAAAGCTCAAAAGAAAGGATTGCTCTTGTTTTACGACATTGACCCGGAAGTGCCGAAAAAAGTCGTCGGTGATGTCATCCGCATAAAGCAAATACTGACGAATCTAATAAATAATTCACTGAAATTTACCGAAAGAGGGGAGGTCATCATCCGTGTTACACTCATTAGAAACCAAGACCTTCAGTCCAATACCATTGTCTTGGGCTTCGATGTGGAAGATACCGGAATCGGCATTCCGAAGGATAAGCAAAACCTGCTGTTCCAGCATTTTTCGCAAGTTGATAGTACCATTACGCGCAAATACGGAGGTACGGGATTGGGCTTGGCAATTTGCCAGAAGTTGGTTCAAATGATGAATGGGACTATCGGCGTCGTCAGTAGTGTTGAAAAAGGTACTACTATTTCGTTCACCTTGGAATTAGAAGCTTCCACTCAGATTGATTCGAAACCGGTTGAACTGCGCCCCGAACTCAGAAAAGTTTTTATATATTCTAAGGATAACACCTTTCGACATTTAATTACCAAACAATTGAGATGTTGGGGGGTACAGGTGTTGACAACTGTAAATAATCCTCAAAACGGTCACATCGATCTGATGATTGTGGACAAGAAGTTCGCAGAAAAAACCGAGAAATTCAAACATTGGCTGCGGAACCACTTCCTTTCACAAAAGACCCAAATTATTCTTTGGGGGGGGAATTCCCTCGAGTTGCAAAGCGATTTGAAATTGCCTTATCAAGTTGAACTGCTCGGCAGTCCCTTGAAGTTTAGTGAGTTGCGCAGTATATTGCAAAAAGAATTGGCTCTGAGAAATGTCAAATCTATTCCTCTTGAAACACCTAAAATCAATAAGAGACCTAATTTGGCAAAGGATAAGCCAGTGCAGGTTGAAGCGCCCGAAAATAATTCCCAATTCCCTGATTTCAGTAAAGAATACCCGCTGCGAATCCTCATTGCGGAGGATAATCCCATCAATCTTCAATTGATTGTCTTTCTTCTCAAAAAAATAGGTTATGTGCCGGATACGGTAGGCAACGGAAAAGAGGCCCTGGATGCTTTGGAAAAACAATCCTACGATATGATTTTAATGGATATCCAAATGCCGGAAATGGACGGCTTGGAAGCCACCCGCCGAATTGTCCAGAAATATGCACCCGATGAACGGCCCTTCATCATCGCCATGACTGCCAACGCACTGCCGGAAGATAGACAAAAATGTTTTGCTGCCGGAATGGATGACTTTGCAAGCAAACCTCTGAAACCAGGAATCGTAAAAGATATTATCCGGAAGTGGGGAAAGAAACTTCAGCAAGTCAGTTGATAGACAAGTTCTTCCTAGTCCGTACAACTTCAAGACAAAAGCTTTTGAAACAAAGCTACCGTGTAATTGCAAATACTTCTCTTTTATTTTCCTTTTCCCTTCTGCAAAAAATTGTAAGAAAGTGCCATTCCCACTGCCTTTTCGGTAAATGAATTCTTTCTTCCCAATTTTCCCTAAATTAGCCCCGCTTGACGCCTAATAACTTCCAAATTTTGAATCTCCTCAAATTAATACACCTCCATGGCAACCCAACTCAAACAAGAACTTACTCTTTACGGTCTGACTATGATTGCAGTCGGTTCCTGCATTGGTGCAGGCATTTTCGCTACCCCTAATGGCGTGGTGCAACAAGTGCCGCATCATGGGTGGGCTTTGCTCGCATGGGCCTTGGGTGGTGTGATTGCCCTGACAGGAGCATTGACCTTCGCCGAATTGGGGGGCATGTTTCCCAAGGCGGGAGGGGTTTATGTTTATTTGAAAGAAGCCTACGGCGATATGGCTGGTTTCCTCTACGGCTGGATAATGTTGTTGGTTATCAATGCAGGCGCTTTGGCGGCTTTGGGTTTCATTTTTGCCGATTACATGAAGTTCTTCCTCCCCGGAATGACGGAATCCGGCAAAGTTGGACTGGCAATCGGCACAATAACTTTCCTGACCGGAATGAATGCTATCGGCGTCAATATCAGTCAGGTGTTTGCCAATATATTTACGGGTTTGAAACTGTTGGCCCTTGCGGGAATCATCGCAGCGGGATTCTATTTCTACCATCCCGAAACAGTTCACTTGAATTTGGATGTGACCCATAATCCTCCTGAAAACTTGATGTCGGCGATGTTAGCCGCATTGGTAGGGGTTTTGTTTTCGGTGGGCGGCTGGCATCACGCTTCCTACGTCGCGGGTGAAGCCATCAACCCGCAGAAGACCGTTCCCAGAGCCATGATTTTGTCGGCATTTATTGTGACGCTGACCTACGTTTTGGCGAACCTGGCCTACATGATCTTTTTGCCGTTGCCGGAACTGCAACAATCGAGTGCTGTTGCCGGAGATGCCCTGTCAAAAATAACCCCCGCGGGCGGTAAACTGGCTGCCATCATCATTTCCGTTTCCATCTTCGGCACCATTGGGGTTTACACCATGACTGCGCCGAGGATCTACTTCGCCATGGCAAAAGACGGTCTTTTTTTTAAGCAACTGGCTTATGTCCATCCGAAATTTCGGACCCCCGTTACGGCGATGATGGTGCAGGTTATCTGGGCATCTGTGGTGCTGCTATTTTGGGGTTCTTTTCAAAAAATTATCACGTACGTCACCTTCATGGACATTGCCTTTATGACGAT
>CAZJYF010000219.1:0-6571 GCA_964549665.1 uncultured Saprospiraceae bacterium | reverse complement strand
ATTTCCCTTTGATTTTGTATCGAATTTTGTTGACCACATCAAAGGAAGTCCATCCTTTAGGCTTATCGACAAGGAGAAAAGCACCTTTCTGAAAATCGTAACTAGGGAGAGGGTCTTCAGCATGCATGTTTCGGAAGTGGTTAGTTGAACCAGGCAATTATTGCAACGGCAGCAACGATAAAACAATAAATGGAGAAATAGGTTAATTTGCTTTTCTTCACCAATTTAATCATCCAACTACAGGCTAGCAAACCGGTTAGAAAAGCAGCAAAAAATCCAAACACCAAAGGCAACATATCATTGGTGGATTGAGAAAAAGCACCATCGAGGGTGTCTTTGGCTATTTTACCCAAAATTAAAGGGACCACCATCAGGAAGGAAAAGCGAGTGGCTTTTTCCCGGTCAATGCCCAACAAAACGGAGGTGGAAATCGTCGCCCCCGACCTCGAAATTCCCGGTAAAATGGCGATAGCCTGCGCAATACCAACTATCAGCGCGTCGAGAAAATTTACTTCTTTGGTAGTGCCTTTAGCCCTATCAGCCAAAAAAAGGAGCAGCCCGGTAATGATGAGCATCATGCCCACCAGCAAAATTTGTTTATCAAAAAGCTGCTCTATCTCCAATTCAAAAAACAAACCGACGAAAACGGCCGGAATCATGGAGAGGATAATTTTTAACGAAAACGTCCATTCCTCGTTTTGCCTGAATTGAACCAAACCTTTAAAAATCTCAAAAACTTCCTTTCGGAAAATGACCAGGGTGCTTAAAGCCGTTGCCCCGTGCAAGACCACCGTCATCAGCATGCTATCCTTGGCAAGGCTGTGGTCGCCGAGGAAAAATTTCGCCAGCTCTAGATGCCCACTGCTGCTAACGGGCAAAAATTCCGTCAGCCCTTGTACGATGCCCAATAAAATGGCGGATAAAAGTTCTTCCATGCGTCAAAAAAGTTGAGGTTTTTGGGAAACAATGGTTTGGGGTTCAAAGCGCCCAAAACCAATGCCCATTTCATTTTCCTCCCTTTTTGAATATAGCATAAATCTCCACCAGCAATCCCAGGAGGATGAGGAAGGGCGCCAAAACGGTTCTTCGCCAACTGTAAATTAGGCTGTCATCCCATACGTCGGGGCTAGGCATCGCCCCACCCACCATCAACAGCAGACCCAACGCGATCAAGCCGACTCCCACGCCCATCCAAAGGTAGTTTTGTTTATTGAAAATCAATTCAGCCTTTGGGGTCTCGGCAATCCTGCCGGACCGCCCCCTAACCTTGGTTTTGGCTTGGGTTGGAGCCAGTTTTCTGTGTTTTGCCGGAATAACGACTTTCTTTTTGGAAGGTTTACTTTTGCTCATGCTGCTAGAAATTGTTAATGGTTGAATGTCGAATGCTCGAATGGTTATGTAGCTGTTTGGTTTTAAATTTTGAAAGTTCAAAATCATTGATGTCCACCCATTTATCGGGCTAATACAATTCGTCCACCCTCATTTTCAAGTATTTATTGACCACAAAATAGGTGCTCAAGCTGCAAATCAGGATACCCAATACCGGGAGCGCCGCAAATAACACCGCAATGCCAGGGATGAAAAGCATGTCCTTCAATGCCGGCAAATCCCGTTGTGCCAGAAAAAGAAGGGCCGTCAAAATGCCAACAGCCAAAATACTGCTCAACAGGCCGTGTTTTAAACTCCTCAAAATATAGGGGCGGCTGATGAATTCCCAGGATGCCCCCACCAATTCCATGTTTTTGATTAAAAAACGATTGGAATAAAGAGCTAAGCGGATGGTATTGTGAATCAGTGTGGTCGCAACCAAGATGAAAAACAAACCTATGGCCAAAGCTATCAAGCTAATTTTTTGAATATTTTTCGCAATGACGTCCACCAGGCTTTCCTGATAAAAAACGTCGTTCACGAAAGGGTATTTTTTGATGGCTAATTTGATTCTTGCCAGGCTATCGGGCTGCATGAATTTCGCCCTCACGTGAAAGGTGAGCACGTCGTACAGGGGGTTGGGCAAGTCTAATTTCAAAAAATCTTCCCCGAATTCTTCCCTCATCATGGCCGCGCCTTTTTCCTTGCTGATGTATTTGACCGAACCCGGTTTTATGAAAGCGCGGTTTTCGAGCCAGGTTTTAACCCCCTGAATGCTTTCCACACTTGCAGCATCTTTCAGTTCGGCAATGATTTCAATTTTTTCCTTCGACGTTTTGATTAATTGCTTGCCCTGCAATACAATCAGACCAAATAGCCCTAACAAAAATAAGACAAGCGCTACACTTACGATAGAGAAAAAATAATTTGGTTTCGAACCCAGTGTTTTTTGCTTTTTTGCCGCGGATGCCATGCAGGAAAAATTTGATGCACAAAAGTAGGAAAAATTGTTGTCAGATATTTTCTCTGCCTTCTACCGGCAAAAGTATCTCAATGCGGAATGCTATTTGCCCAATAACTGACTATTTATTTTCGTTTTAACACATTAGTTGCCTTTACTATGAAATTATTAGGGAAAATGAAGAAACTGCCTATCCTCCTCTTCGCCGCATTAAGCCTCTCTGCTTTTGGCCAAACGAAAAAGATTCCGCTGAAAAATGCTTCTTTCGAAAAAAAAGCCGTGCGGTCCAATATGCCTGCCGGATGGCATAGTTGCCAAACCGGCACCACACCTGATATTTTGCCGGGGCAGTGGGAAGTGGTCACAAAGCCCTCCCAAGGCACCTCCTTTTTAGGGCTTATTACCCGCGATGACGGCACTTTTGAAAGTATCGGACAACGGCTTTCCGAACCCTTAAAGGTGAAAGGATGCTATACCTTCAGCGCAGATTTGGCGTACTCCAAGACGTATTCCGGGTACAACCAGCCCATCAAATTGCGCATTTGGGGAGCCACCAACCAATGCGAAAATACCCAGATGATCGTGGAAACGGGCTTCATCAAAAACACGACTTGGCGGACTTACCACTTTCGCTTTGTACCAAAAAGAACCATTAATTACATCATTTTGGAAGCGCATTTCAAAGACGGTTCCTTTTCTCACAAAGGCAACGTTTTAATCGATGCCATTTCTCCTATAAAAACCTGTAGCCAGGCACTTTACGAACAGGAACTCAACCTCAGAACCGACGACCGCCCAGGTCAAGGCTAAAAAACCATTCAGATAGCAGCAAAAAAAGCGATCACCGAATCTTTCTCCGTAAAAAACCTGGAATTCCAAACTGAAGTTTTCCTACTAAATTCAAACGGCCCGTATAATATCGTACTTCGTCAAAACGTGGAACCGGCCGGCTTTATCCTTCGCAACGACTGCCGGAATTTCCCGGCTGATGTATTTGCTCAACTGCGTAAAAGCCAAATCCTCGGGAACCACAGGGAAGGGCTTGCTCATTATCGTTTCGACTTTTTTCTCCGTATTGTTGAGCGGATTTTCCAACAAATAGGTCAACACCGCGCTTTCCGTGACGGACCCGACCATGTTGCCATTTTCCATTACCGGCAATTGAGAAAGGTCTTTATCCTTCATAATATTGAAGGTATCCCGCACCGTTTCGGAGGCCTGCACCGAAATGAAACCCTCGTCCGCTTTCATGGCGATGAGGTCTTTGACCTTCAATTCGGTATCCAAAAAACCGCGTTCCCGCATCCAATCGTCATTGAAAATTTTGCCGATATAGCGGCTGCCGTGGTCGTGGAAAATGACGACGACGACATCCTCTTTACTCAAGCGGTCTTTCATTTGCACCAAACCGGCAATGGCAGAACCCGCGGAATAGCCCAACAAAATGCCTTCCTCCCTCGCTATTCTCCGGGCCATGACCGCCCCGTCCTTATCCGTCACTTTTTCAAAGTGGTCAATAATGTCAAAGTCCACGTTTTTGGGCAACACATCTTCCCCGATTCCCTCCGTGATGTACGGATAAATCTCGTTTTCGTCAAACTTCCCCGTTTCGTGATATTTTTTAAAGACAGAGCCATAAGTATCTATGCCCCATATTTTTATGTTTGGATTTTTTTCTTTCAAATATTTCCCCGCTCCCGAAATAGTACCTCCCGTTCCGACGCCGACGACCAAGTGGGTAATCTTGCCTTCGGTTTGTTCCCAGATTTCCGGCCCCGTCGATTCGTAATGCGCCTGCCGGTTCGAGGGATTGTCGTATTGATTGCACCAAAAAGAATTGGGAATTTCTTTACTCAGCCGTTCCGAAACGCTGTAGTAGGACCGCGGGTCGGCAGATTCCACATTCGTCGGGCACACGATGACTTCCGCCCCGACTGCCTTCAGCATGTCAATTTTCTCCTTTGACTGCTTGTCATTCGTCGTAAATATACAGCGATAGCCCCTCACGGCCGCTGCGATGGCCAGTCCCATGCCTGTGTTCCCGGAGGTGCATTCGATGATGGTGCCACCCGGCTTGAGGTCGCCGCGCTTCTCCGCGTCATCCAGCATTTTCAGCGCCATCCGGTCTTTGATGGAATGACCGGGATTGAAGGTTTCAATCTTTCCGAGAACCAAAGCCGGAACCCCCGCCACGACTTTATTCAACTTCACCAAGGGCGTATTTCCAATGGTTTCTAAAATATTTTGGTGGTACATTTTTTTACATTTAATTAGGTTAGGAATTTGAGGGCAAAGGTACGACTACTAACTTAAAATTGCTCCAAATACCGCAGGTGGATGCTCAGTAATTTTGCAGACAAAACATTTTGGCTCCTGTTGGAAATAAGGGGGAGCTAAATTTTTTGAAGATTTTGAGGTGATGCGTCGGCGGGCAGGAAAGCGGGAGAGTTACGATGTGTTGCCTCAAAATCGGAGTTTCGAACCTCACCACATGTCCTCCACCTAATATTCTACCCGAGCCAACATTTTTTCTCAACGCTGATTGGGCTGATTTTACGGATAGCCGCTGGTTCTTTCAATTGAATTCTCAAACTTTTCAGCATGAAAACTCTCCGATTAATCGACGATTAATTTTCTGAAAACCTTTCCAATTTTTATAAAATAAATCCCCGGCGGAAGATTTGACAAATCGATCTTTATTTTATCGCTGAGGACGCTTTCTTTTTTGTAAAAAAGCTGCCCGAGGGGGTTGAATATTTCTACCTTTTTTTGTCCGCCAATAACGCCCCGAAAATCCAGAAACACTTAATTTCTCGCCGGATTCGGAAAAATGGAAAAGGCTACTCCTGATTATTCTCATCGAGTTGAACGCAAGAAATTGCCGAATTTAAAAGACCGGGACGGAAATTTTCGAGGGTAGCCTGCATTCTCTCCATCTGTCCTTGCGTGAACAACAACATACAGGGGTCGTCAACAAAATCCATGAAGTCGGGAAACAAATCCGAACTGCCGCAGGAGGATTGCGGATAATCGGGGCAGCCTTCGTAAGGATGTTGCTGCGGGGGCGTATCGGCTACGCCATCATCGGTTTCGCAATTGCCGTCATCGCCCCAAAGGTGGTTCAGCCCCAAAAAATGACCGACCTCATGCACGGCAACCCGCCCTTCGCCAAATTTACGGGAACTGTTTTTGCCAAAAAATTTCGGGTGAACGACTACCCCGCTTTTTTCAGGGTCCCTTTGTCCGGGAAAGGGTAAGTCTGACTATTAAGTGGTACCGAAACGCAAAACAAGAAGATTGCAACTGGTGCCGGGAGGAGGTATTTGAGTGGTTTCATCATCCGTTCAGTATTTGTTTTCGAGACTGGACATCTTTACAAATTGAGGTTTTGTCATTATTGTTTTTCAAAATAAATCTGATTATTGCGCATACCGTAGCTCATATCTTTACAAAAGTGTAAAGCGAGGTAACTTTGAGAAGTAAAAAAGTTGAAACTAAGGGTGGTACAACGAACTCGTAGCAAAGTGCCTACAAGGACACAGACTTCGAGAGAGCACCACCTTTAGCTATCTTTTTCTGAAGCTGAACAGTACTTAATGACATTCCCAAGTACATACGTATGTATTGGAATGATCAAGCATAAAATATGAGTGAAGCCGGAAAAAAGATTCTCAACTTATTGGTTCACTTTTTTTTAAATCAAAGTTATCATGCAATTAGAAGTTGTCAAGTATTCCGTCGGAACAGACGTATCGGAAAAGGAATTGGCAGTATGCTTCAAAGAACTGCTTGAGGATCAAAGCACTAAAATTAAGGGCAGTCGCAAGTTTCCCAATACCTTGTCGGGCTTCAAATCATTGGAAAAATGGATAGCTAAACGTCGGAAAGATGCCTCTGTTCCTTTCGTAATCGTGATGGAAGCCACTGGTGTATATCACGAGAACGCAGCTTATTACTTTACTGATGCAGGTTATCCGATGGCTGTTGTTTTACCGAATCGAACAAAAGATTATCTGAAATCTTTGGGGAATAAATCCAAAACAGATAAAATTGACGGTCAAGGTCTTGCACAGATGGGAGCGGAGCGCAATTTGCGCATATGGGAAAAACCAAATGCACATATTGTGGAATTGCGCAATCTTATCCGGTATAAAGACACGCTGGAACTGATGAAGACCCAAATCGGCAATCGCCTGCATGCCCAGCAGCATTCCGCAGGGCCTGGTCAATTGGTTATCAGGG
>CAZJYF010000218.1:0-6664 GCA_964549665.1 uncultured Saprospiraceae bacterium | reverse complement strand
GGTGGCTCGAGCCGGATTTGGAAGCATTTTTGAATGCTATTCAGATCCAATTAACAGATTGTCAAGAAATTATGAAATTGTTTTTGCGGGTGGGTTTTGAGTTGGTTATGGAAAGGGAAAGGCAATTTACAACAGATTTATACCCCTGCTACCGGACATTTTCTTATTATTATCCCAAACATTCGTCCCAAATGAAGCAAGTTTTTTCTCTTTATCTTAATCCAATACAAAAGGCACAGGTTTTAAAATCCTTTGTTTCTGATTTTGGGGGTTGGATGCTTGGCGAAGTTCAGCGAATAATTGGTCGTTGATTAAAAGGCTTAGATTTTCTTTTGTGACCACAACTCATCTGAAGGCTTCAAGACTTCCACACTTTTTATTAATATTGCAGATTGAAAGTGAATCTTCTAATCTCTTTTGCTTTTTTTCAATATTTAAAATTACGATGAAAAGAATCCTGCTACCCGCGCTAGTATTTGCTTTATTGGGCTTAAAAAATGCGACTTCGCAACACGAAGATGTACCGCCAGAACCCGACTTTTACGACTTGAATACCGTCCAGGAAATCAAGCTGAATTTTCCAACGGAGAATTGGAGTTATTTCCTCGATTCATTGCGATACAATGGCGACGGCTTGTTTTTGGGGAAGGTTGAAATCAACGGGCAGCCTTTTGAAAATGTGGGCGTCCGGTATCAGGAAAGTAAGTCCTTCACGCCGGGGGATAAGCGCAACAGCTTGGAAATTGAACTGAATTACATCAATAAAAATCAAAATTTTCAGGGGCACTCGACGATAATCCTTTCCCATTCGTTGCGAGACCCAAGCATGGTGCGGGAAGTTTTGTCCTTTGAAATTGCAAGGGATTACGTCCCCGCCCCCAAAGCCAATTATGCACGGGTTGAGGTAAACGGTGAGAATTACGGGCTGTTTGTCAATATCGAAGCGGTGGACCCTGTTTTCCTCGATACGCATTTTGGTTCAAGTGGAAATGCCTTGTTCAAGGTGAACCATTTTGCTGGCGACAATACCCCGCCGGGGTGCAAAAGCAAAATTTTTGGCTCCCTTGAATACGACAGCAATGTGAGTTGCTATTTGAATAACTTTAAAAAATTGTCAGATCATGGTTGGGATGACTTGATGGAATTGGCCAAGATGCTAAACCAACAGCCCGATAAAATTGAAAGCGTTTTGAATGTGGATAGGACGCTTTGGATGCTCGCCTTCAACAATCTTCTCGTAAATTTAAGTAGTTATTCAGGGCAACACAGTGTAAATTACTACCTCTACAAAGACGACGACGGGCAATTTAACCCCATCATTTGGCATTTGAATTTGACTTTTGGCAGTTTTAAAAATACCGGGCAGGGGTCTGATTTGAACCTTAAAGACCTGCAAAATATGGACCCCCTTTTGCACCTTGACGATGCATCTAAGCCATTGATTAGCAATCTTTTGAAAAATGAATTTTACAAGAAAATTTACCTCTCTCATGTAAAAACCATCTTGGAAGATTTCTTTTCCAACGGGCGATATAAAAAACAGGCGCAGATACTTCACGACCTCATTCGCACCGACTTTAGTAAGGACCCCCGGGACGATTACAGCTTGGCCGATTTTGATAGCAGTTTGACAAAAACCATCGGCAAGAGAAGCAAAATTCCGGGCATCTTCGAGTTGATGGAAAAAAGGGTAGAATATTTGAAAAGCCATCCTGCACTAGAGGTGCTTCCTCCTGAAATTTCGGAAGTGCGCGTCATCGGCCGTCCCCAATTTTCGAGTGAGCGGGTCAAAAATTTTAGGGTGGTGGCTAAAGTGGACAAATTTCCAAAACGCGTCAAATTGGTTTACCGGTTATCCGGGGAAGGAGATTTTCGGGAGGCGATGATGTACGACGATGGCAATAATAACGACGGGAAACTCAACGACGGTACCTTTGGGACAATCATCATCCCGGAAAACGGCGAATCTGTCATTGAGTATTATATTTTAGCCGAAAATGCCACCCTGGTAAATTACAGCCCCGCCAACTACATGTGGGAACAGCATCATGTGAGTTTGGACGAATTAAATAAGTGAAGTAGGAGGGGCAGGATTTCAGGTTTTACTTCTGATAATCAATAGGTTAGGACTTTTTTTTACAATTAATTGAACGTGCTTTTTAGTTTCTTAATAAATACTCGATAGTGTGAAAATTTCGAAAATATGACGGTATTAAATTGTTTTTTTGAAACAAAATTTATTCTGTAAGTTTTATCTCGATTATTCCACAATACTTGAACAGTTGCGATTCATTCCGAAAATATAAAAAGTGGAAACCAAAGCGGGTCATGCATCGTCTGAAATCCAAAAAATTGTTCCACCCAATTGCTCTTTCGGCTATGCAAAAAAATGATCGTATTGAAGGTGCCATGAAGAAATCTTTTTTCCAATTCCTGCTACTACTTTTTACCACTCCCCTTTTTTCACAGAACCTTTACGACCTCTCGCATATAACTGAAATTAGAATCACTTTTCATGAAGCCGGTTGGAGCGAAAAATTGGATTCTTTGAAATTGGCCGGCAGCAAAAACCGGATCCCAGCAACTATCCAGATTGACAACCGGAAATTTGAAGCTGTGGGTGTTCGTTTCAAAGGGAACAGTTCTTATTTCAACCCACGAAAAGCAGGATCGACGAAACTGCCTTTCAATATCAAAGCTGATTACAAAAATAAAAAGCAGCGCTTTCCGGGAGGCTATGCGACGCTGAAATTGTCTAACGTTTTCCGCGATCCTAGCTTTTTGCGCGAAGTGCTTTCCTATGAAATAGCTCGAAAATATATGCCTGCCCCGCTTTGCAATTTTGCCAAATTGTACGTCAATGACCAATATTTGGGATTGTACAACAATTCGGAGTCTGTCAATGAGCAATTTTTGCAAAAGCATTTTGGCAGCCACGAAGGCACTTTTTTTAAATGCGACCCCAATTGGAATGCGATAACTTCTGACGGCTGCTCCGAAGGAGATAAAGCCTCGCTGATGTACTTGGGCGACGACCCCGATTGCTATATGGGATTGTATGAATTGAAATCTCATGATGAAAAAGCTTGGGGAGAATTGATTGATTTGACCAAAACCCTGAAGGAGCATCCGGACAAAATTCAGGAAGTTCTCAATGTGGACAGGGTATTGTGGATGCACGCTTTTAATATCGTTTTGGCGAATTTGGACAGCTACACCGGTCGCCTCTGTCATAATTACTACCTCTACAAAACGACTGACAGCCTCTTCACGCCAATAGTTTGGGATATGAATTTGTCTTTCGGCGGTTTTCGATTCGATGGTTTGGCAAAAAAAATGCTCGACAATCGGGATTTGGAGAGAATTAGCCCCTTCGTTCATTTTAAAACGCGCAATGTCAAACGTCCCTTGATAGTCAAATTGCTTGAAAACCCGCTTTTCCGGAAGATTTACATCGGACATCTGCGCACTATTTTATTCGAAAATTTTGTGAATGGGGAATACCTTAATCGAGCAGAAGAGATCCAACAGCTCATAGACAATGAAGTGGAAATGGATGACAATAAATTGTACGACAATCAAAAATTTCATGAAAACCTGGAGCAAACTGTAGATGCCGGCAGGTCGAAAATCATTGGCATCAAAGAGTTGATGGAGGCGCGAACAGCCTACCTGAGCAATCATCCTTTGTTGGCAATGGGGGCCCCTTTCATTTCGAAAGTTGAGCATTTTGCTTTTGGACCCACGATGGCAATTAATGCGGTCATTGGAGGCGCCGAACACGCCTATTTGGCTTATCGCTACGGAGAAGAGGAGCCCTTTCGGTTCCTCGAAATGTTTGACGACAGTGGGCACAACGACCAAATGGAAGGCGATGCCATTTGGGGGGCGACCATTGAAAAAAAATCCGGCATCCAGTATTACATCATCGCGGAAGGCCAACGGCTTGCTATGCTTTCACCCGAACGCGCTTCCTTTGAGTTTTACGAAGTGAAGTGAATTCTCCTTTAACTCTTTAATGTTTTTGGGAAGACCATTAACCTGCCTTTTCGGTTCTATTTTGGTGGTTTATTCTTGTTAGCTGAAAAAGCAATTTCGCCCTGAAACCTGCAAAAAAAAAAGAAAGTTTCTTTATGACAGTCAGCATTATCATCCCAACTTTTAATGAAGCTGCGAACATTCAGCGTTTGCTTCTTTACCTGCAAAAAAAAACGCCACCGGATCACATTCGGGAAATCATAGTAATGGATGGCGGCAGTACAGATGCGACCGTTTTTTTGGCAAAAGCTATGCAAGTGCGTGTAAAAGTAGCTAGACAAAAGGGGAGGGCTGCCCAAATGAATGAAGGGGCAAAACTAGCCAGAGGTGATATTTTTTACTTCCTTCACGCCGATTCTTTTCCCCCGGAAAACTTTACGGAGGATATTATAGCGGCAGTCAAAGAAGGTTTTGGAAGTGGCTGCTATCGACTACAGTTTGACCACCCCCATAGGTGGCTGCAATTGATTTGTTGGTTTACGCATTTCAATTTTAGCTGCTTCAGGTTTGGCGATCAAAGTTTATTTATCACCAGAAAATTATTCGAAAAAATTGGAGGTTATAATTCCAAAATGCTTCTCCTGGAAGACCAGGACATCATTTGCAGGATGAGCACAAAAGCGAAATTCAAATTGATAAAAAGAACTATTTTGACCTCCCCCCGCAAATACCTTGAAAACGGTTTTTACCGTCTGCAAGGCCTTTATTTTTTTCTATATTTTTTGTACAGCATTGGTTTACCCCACCAAAAGTTAGTGGATATCTACCGCCGGAATATTTCCAACGGCAAAGTTTGACTTTTACCAAAACAAGGATGCGGCGAACCCTTTCGAAGCGTCCATCGATGAAGGATTCGGTTCGTTGGATGAATTGACCCTCGATTTGGCGATTTCCACTTTGGAAAACCCTCAGGCAAAAGGCAAACCCCTAGGAATTATTTCCCCCATCAAAGAATGGAAGGAGTGCATTTCTAAGCAAATTCAAGTCGTAAAAAAAGCGGGTGGTTTTAGTGAAATTGAAATTGTGGGTGAGAAAATTCTGCTACCTCTTTACCGATGCCTCCTTTCCAAAACCGCCACCACATCTTTCAATTTATGTCCTTTGGCTGCAAGCAGCACCAAAAAATGAAAGACCAAATCTGCAGCCTCTCCCAAAAATAATTCCTCGTTTTCATCTTTGGCTTCGATAATAACTTCAACGGCTTCTTCGCCAACTTTTTGGGCAATTTTGTTGATTCCCTTTTCGAAAAGAGACGAAGTGTAGGAGGCTTCGGAAGGATGTTGCTTTCGATTTTCAATGACCGTCTCCAATTTTTTCAGGAAGTTTTTTTCCGAATTCGATTCATTGAAACAAGTATCACTTCCGGTGTGGCAAACTGGACCCACAGGCTTTACTTTGATGAGCAAAGTATCCTTGTCACAATCTGTCCGAATGCTTTTTACCGCCAAAAAATTCCCGGAAGTTTCTCCCTTGGTCCACAGCCGGTTTTTGCTTCGGCTGAAAAAAGTGACCCTTCCCTCGGACAGCGTTTTCTGCAAGGCTTCTTCGTTTAGGTAGCCCAACATCAACACCTTTTCCGTAGCCACATCCTGAATGATGGCAGGCAGAAGTCCCGCATTTTTGGCAAAATCTAAACCCTTAAAGTCATCGATCAAAATTTGATTATTCATAAAATAGCTGTTAAAGACGGACGTTGACCGAATTGGTCAGCAAATATTTTTTCAGATCTGAAATTTCAATTTCTTTGAAATGAAAAATACTCGCCGCCAAAGCCGCGTCAGCTTTTCCATCCGTGAAAACTTCTTCAAAATGCACCATTTTTCCCGCGCCGCCGGAGGCAATAACCGGAATGGTTACGCTATCCGAAATTTGGGCTGTTGCCTCGCAGGCGAAGCCGTTTTTCGTGCCGTCGTGGTTCATCGAGGTGAACAAAATTTCTCCTGCCCCGCGCGATTCCACTTCCTTCACCCACTCGAATAATTTGGTTTTCGTGGGAATTCGCCCACCGTTGAGATGGACAATCCAATCGCCCTCCACCTCTTTGGCATCTATGGCGACGACGACAAACTGACTGCCAAATTGCTTTGCCAAGTCATCTATCAAAGTGGGATTTCGGACGGCGGCAGAGTTAATCGAAATTTTGTCGGCCCCAGATTCCAAAAGGATGCCCACATCTTCCACCGACGCGATTCCCCCACCGATGGTGAATGGAATATTGAGGTTTTTTGCAATTTTCTTTGCTAAAGCCGCCAACGTTTTTCGCTTCTCGACCGTAGCCGTGATGTCGAGAAAGACCAATTCGTCGGCTCCTTCATCGCTATACCTCCTGCCCAATTCAACGGGGTCGCCGGCGTCTTTGAGGTTGACGAAATTGACCCCTTTTACGGTGCGACCGTCTTTGATGTCGAGGCAGGGAATGATTCTTTTTGCGAGCATTTTTTTTATTCGATAGCGTTAATTCTCAAATATTTTTCTAAGAATAATTTGTCCAAGGGGTCATGACCCCTTGGAAACTTCGAAAATGATAAAAACTTAGGCACTGATTACCTTTTTGTTGGAAAATTTGATAGTTCCTCGAGCAAAACCTTCCCCTCGTAAATGGCCTTCCCAATTATTGCCCCATGGC
>CAZJYF010000217.1:0-6688 GCA_964549665.1 uncultured Saprospiraceae bacterium | reverse complement strand
AATATAGATGTAATTAATTGAATATCAGACTGTTAATTTTAGATGTCCCCTTAATTCGATGAAATTTATTTTCCGAGCGCCTTGTCCAAGTTCGCTTTGGCGACTAACAAATCATAAAGCGCCTGTGTGTGATTGCGTTGAGCATCATAAAGCCCCTGTTCCGCCTGGGTCAATTCCAAACTTGAACCGACGCCTTCTTTGTATTTTATTTTTGTGGTGTCATAAATTTTTTGGGCTAACTCCAGCGTCCGCTGTTGATTGAGGACTCCTTGTTTTGCATTGAGGTAATTGGAACGGGCATTTTCTACTTCGAGTGTGATAGACCGTTCCAACTGTTTTTTCTGATTTTTCGCCAGTTCCAAATCAAGTTTTGCCCTTTGAATTTGGGCTTTCTTTTGAAGCCCATCGAAAATAGGCAACTTAAACTGGAGTCCGACAAGAGAAGATGGAAAACGGAAGGCATCGCTCAATTTGTCTCCTTGAAAATTCTGTGAGTAGGAGCCAAAGGCATTCAAAACCGGCAAGTATCCGGCCCGAAACCGGTTGACATTCAATTCGTTCAAATGGATTCTAAGTTCTGTGGCTGCGTATTCTGCCCGGCTATTGTAGTCCACGCCCGGGCCCAATTCTTCAGGGCTTGCTTCCACCAAAAGAGAATGTATGTCATCCAAAACTTCAAGTGGTTCATCAACCGGATACCCAATGGTGAATTTCAAAAAATTGAGAGCTGTTTCCAGGCTGCGATTCAGGTTGTCCCTATTCACTTTCAGATTTGCCAGTGAAAGTTCAAGGCGGTCAACGTCCAATTGCTCGGCAAAGCCCTCTTTGTATAATTGGTTGGTTTCAAAAAGGAGTTTTTCAAGGTTGGCAATATTTTTATCCAAAATACTTTGATTTTCCTTCACCATCAGCGCCGGAAGGTAGGCTTGGATTACATCGTTTTTGACGGTTTCCTGCGTGGCAACATACTGCCGGGTGGTAAAGTCCCGGAATACTTTTGCGGCTTTTAAAGCGACAAACCACGTGCCGTCAAAAAGAGCTGAAGAGAAATCCAAGGTAGCAGAAACGGTGTTTTTCGTTCCAAATTTGAGCTCCGCAAACTCGCCTTCAGCGGCGTTAGGGTCAATAAACCGGGCAGGTAGAAGGGAAGCGGGCAGTTGTAAATTGTACCGATAATCAACACCAAAATTCAATTTCGGAAGCCCGATTGCCCTGTTTTCTACTATTTGCTGTTCTGCATCCACAATGTCAATTTGGGCATTTTTGAGGGTAAGGCTGTGTTCCATCCCAAATTGAATGGCACCTTCAAGTGTCATCGTCTTTGCTTGCTGCGCCAAAGTCACCTCTGACTGTAAGAACAAAACCAGCATCCCTAATAGGGGCATCTTAAATTTCATCACGGGCGATTTTTTATGGTTTTAAATTAATTTTCAACAGTGGTACTTACTTGCAATTCCTTAAACAATTTCAATCCTTTTGGCGAGGCTATGCCTTGAACGTGGTACTTAATGTATTCCTTGAAAAGACTCCCTTTGTCGTAGCGCTTTAATGGAAAAAGACCTTCATCAACTAGCAATGAAGTTTTCCCAACGTACAGTTTGGCGATAATATCCGAGTCGAGGTCTTCCCGGTAAAGCCCTTCTTTTATGCCCCGTTCCAAATTTGCTTTGATCACCTGATAGATATATTGCTGATGCAAGGATTGCAAGAGTGTCCAACTTTCCCGATAGTATTTTTGAAGGTCATAAAGGACGGTAGGTGCCAACTCCCGCAATTGCTGTATGACATACTTGCCAATATTTTGGATTTCCTCGATGGCATTTGCAGAGGCATGAAGAATTTGGTCCATTTCCCCCTTTTCGCATTTGATATACTCGTGGAAAATCTTTTGAATTAAATCGGCTTTGTTTTCCACGAATTTGTACAAGGTCTTCTTGGAAATGCCCAATTCACGGGCTATATCATCCATGGTCACGCTTTTGATGCCGTATCGCATGAATAAGCTTTCCGATTTGGTCAAAATTTGTTTTTTTGTATCCATGCTTCTTTTTTGAATGGAGAGATGTTGTAGCCTGAGGTAAGCTCCCGGTGAATTTACCGGATGCAAATTAATAGCAAAAAAACGAAGGAAACAATTTTTTGTTTAAAAGTTTCCAAAGTTTTTTTCGTTTTTCGACAAACCAACAAAAAAGGGACCAAAAAGAAGGAGCAACGGACGATAAAAAATCTTGAAAAGGGTTTTGGAATGAAATAAAGGAAACACTTGTCCTCCCAAATGCTGTCAAACAATTTACGCACTGCCATTATTAACCAATTTCCAAAAAAAATGGCTGCTCATTTTTCTTTTTGAGGAAGATTCTTTATAATTTTGGAACCCTCCAACCGGACTGCAATCTCCCTAGGTGAGAGAAAACTATAACAGTATGATCAGGCACAAATTGTACAATGCATATACACAAATAAACGCTTCAGAAAAGAGTGCGATTGTTGAATTCCTTCACAAGAATCTAAGAGGAAGGGTGGTGTCTAAAAATGAAATTGAAGAAGCCCTCAATTATGCAGTGAAAGAACGTCCCTCCTTTGGTGGATTTATTCTGACTGCCATTGAAGACAGTAAGATTTTGGGAATTATTCTCGTCAATTGCACCGGCATGGAAGGTTTTAGTCCGAAAAACCGCCTCGTTTATTTTGCCCTTGATAAAAGGAGCAGAAGAGCGAGCGTTGCCAAAAAACTGCTAAAAGAGGCGATTCAATTTACCAAAGGCGACCTGGCACTTCATGTAGAACCAGGCAATACTTCCATTAAACTTTTCGAACAACTTGGCTTCCAAACGCAATACCTCGAGATGCGTTTTGCAAATCCATAATCCTTCGTATATTCAAGTATGGATTTCACA
This sequence comes from uncultured Saprospiraceae bacterium, assembly GCA_964549665.1. Taxonomy (GTDB): domain Bacteria; phylum Bacteroidota; class Bacteroidia; order Chitinophagales; family Saprospiraceae; genus CAZJYF01. Next base: position 3,791 of record CAZJYF010000217.1, on the reverse strand, counting down.
ATTTTGAATCACCTTTCGCAAGACCCCGTTCTAAAAAAATTAATTACCACCTTTGCCATTCCGGAGCATTCTTCCAACGGCGACCTTTACCAAGACCTGATTCGGTCAATCGTCTCTCAACAACTTTCGATTAAAGCTGCAAGCACCATTTACAGGCGATTTTTGGATTTATTCGCCGAAGGATATGCCTATCCTGAAGAAGTAAGCGCTCTGGATTTGCCTAATCTTCGTTCCGTAGGCTTATCCCGCCAAAAGGCGAGTTACATCCAAAATGTGGCAGAATTTTTCGTCAGTGAAAAACTGGAAAAGAAAGATTGGTCGCTCTCGAAGGATGAAGAAATCATTGAATATCTTACCCAAATAAAAGGAGTGGGAATCTGGACGGTGCAGATGATTTTGATGTTCACCTTGGAACGACCCGATGTTTTTCCGGTTGATGACCTCGGTATTCGAAACTCTATGATTCGACTCTATAAAGTCGAAGAAAACGGAAAGAAACTCAAGCCTAAATTGATTGAAATTGCAGAAGCATGGCGTCCATACCGTACCTTTGCCTGTCGCTATTTGTGGCAATGGAAAGATGGAGGCATCGTGGGGTGATCGGATTGGAAATGCAATTTCCTGGATTTATTGTGAAAATAAAAGCACCAAAGTCCCATGCTTTTACCTTTTTTAAACAAAGACAATGTGGAAGCCGGTTGCGACGAGGCTGGCAGAGGCTGTTTGGCCGGGCCGGTTTTTGCAGCCGCCGTCATCTTGCCAAAGAGTTTTCGACATTCTTTTCTGAATGATTCCAAACAACTTTCCGAAAACCAACGAAATACGCTTCGTCCCATCATTGAAAAAAAAGCCCTCGCCTGGGCGGTGGCTAAAGTTGACCCAAAGGAGATCGACGAAATCAATATCCTGAACGCTTCTTTTCTGGCAATGCACCGGGCAATTGGCTGCTTATCAATGCGTCCGAATTACTTGCTGATTGACGGAAACCGGTTCACCCCATTTCCGGGAATTCCACATCATTGCATAGTGAAGGGAGATGGCAAGTTTCTCTCTATCGCAGCGGCTTCCATCCTGGCCAAAACCCATCGCGATGAATACATGGTCGAGCTTGCACAAAAATTTCCTGATTATGGATGGGAACAAAATAAGGGCTACCCTACCCAAGCCCACCGAAAAGCCATTCGACTGCATGGACCGACGAAGGTTCACCGGCAATCTTTTCGGTTGCTAAAAGAAGAAGTTCAGCCTAAATTGTTTTAAACTTGCACCGATATTCAAGTTAAATACTTTTCTTTTATTTATGAAAAATTTACTCTTTTTTGCCTTGGCGCTAATTGCCCTCGCCGGTTGTAAGAATCCCTTTTCCCAAAAGGGAAACGTCAAACATTACCTTCTCCTCTCCCATACCCGTATGCTGGATACCGTAAATCAAAAAGTTGATCCGCGGCTCGAGCAAATTAATTTCAAAGCTTTTGACCTTCTTTTCCTCGGCGGTGATATAACGGAGGAGACATCCAAATCGCCCGGTACGCTGACCTACCTCGACAGCCTTTTCGACCTCAAAAGTCCGAATACTTTGTGGGCTTTGGGCAATCACGACAACACGAACCTCGATAATATCCGCCAAGCTACCCATCGTCCGATTACCTACACCTACTACAAAAACGGCATCACATTCGTCGTGCTTTACACGCAGGAAAAGGAAGATTGGATTTGCACTATCACGGGCGACCAATTGAAAATGCTTCAAAATGTGACAGACACCATTTCCGAATCCTCCCATCTCGTCATCTTGTCCCACAAATTGATTTGGCTGTGGAAACATCCCGAACTGAAAAAACATACCGGCAAAGGCTATTACGACTGGTCTTGCAATTACCGGATTCACGAGACCAACTGGCCCACGGATATCCTTCCTCGCCTGAGGGCAGTCCAAAAAAAAGGCATTCAGGTCATTTGTTTGGCTGGCGATATTGGCAATAACGTCCGGGAATTCGAGGAGCACACCAAGGACGGAATCTATTATCTGGCTTCCGGCCTTTGCGCTTTGGAAGGCAAGCGAAATGAATCGAAAATATTGCTTTTTGAGCACGATTTGGATAGAAGGAATCTCACCTGGAAATTCGTCAATCTGGATGATTTTATGAAATCCGGGTCTTTGTGAGATGGTTGTTACACAAAGCTGCACAAAGAATTTACAAAGATATTATTCAAAAGGACTTACTTTTCAGGTAGTTTCCCAAGGGGTCATGACCCCTTGGATATTAGGATTCATAATGGTTTCTTTGGATATATTTTAGAATAAACTCAATTCACCACATTATTTTAAACTTATCTTTAAAAAACGCTAATTTTGCCCGCCTTTAACACGAACTTTTTATAGAGTCACTTCGTAAAATGTTTTTACAAAACGGAGTACGAATAATCGTCCTTCCCCATTCCTACAAAAGGTTTAGTTTTAAACGATTGTAATAATGCACTGGGAAGATTATTTACTTATGACTACCACCAAGAAAATAAATTTTTTGAATGATGATTAACATCACTTTTCCCGACGGTACTACTCGTCAGTATGAAAAGGGAACCACTGCCCTTGAGATTGCCAAATCTATCAGTGAAGGCTTAGCCAGAAATGTACTTTCCGCAAAAGTAAATGGCGAGGTCTGGGATGCCACCCGCCCAATCAATGAGGATTCGACGCTTCAATTACTGACATGGAATGACAAAGAAGGAAAGGCCACCTTTTGGCATTCTTCGGCGCATCTTATGGCGGAGGCTTTAGAGGCCGTTTATCCGGGCATCAAATTCGGAACGGGCCCTGCCACGGAGGGTGGATTTTACTACGATGTGGACCCCGGTGAGCATCCCATATCCTCGGAAGATTTTCCCAAGATAGAGCAGAAGATGTTGGAATTGGCGAGGCAGAAGAACTCTTATCAGCGGCAAGACATTTCAAGAGAAGATGCACTCGCCTATTTTCAGGAAAAGGGAGACGAATACAAGCTGGAATTAATAGAAAAACGAAAAGCGGATGAAGCCATCACGCTCTACCATCAGGGCAAATTCACAGACCTTTGCAAAGGACCCCATATGCCCGATACCGGGAAAATCAAGGCCGTTAAACTAATGAATATTGCCGGCGCTTATTGGCAGGGAGATGAGAAGCGCCAACAAATGACGCGGGTTTACGGCATCACCTTTCCCAAGCAAAAGGAATTGACGCAATACCTCGAAATGCTGGAAGAGGCGAAGAAACGAGACCACCGAAAACTGGGGGCCGAATTGGAGTTATTCATGTTTTCGGAGAAGGTGGGTTCGGGCCTTCCGATATGGTTGCCCAAAGGCACTGCCCTGCGATCCCGCCTCGAAAATTTCCTCAAAGAAGAGCAAATCAAGCGCGGGTACACCCCCGTAATTACCCCGCATATCGGCAAAAAAGACCTATACGTCACTTCCGGGCATTACGAAAAATATGGAGCAGACAGCTTCCAACCTATACACACCCCCCGGGAAGGAGAGGAGTTCTTGCTCAAGCCAATGAACTGCCCGCACCACTGCGAGATTTTTGCCCACCGGCCTCGTTCCTACAAGGAGCTGCCATTGCGCATCGCAGAGTTTGGTACGGTGTATCGCTACGAACAAAGCGGCGAATTGCACGGACTGACAAGGGTGCGCGGATTCACGCAGGACGATGCGCATATTTTCTGCACGACGGAGCAAGTGAAAGATGAATTTCTGGACGTTTTGGACCTGACTGCCTTCGTTTTGAAAAAACTAGGCTTTGAAAATTA
>CAZJYF010000216.1:3978-6691 GCA_964549665.1 uncultured Saprospiraceae bacterium | reverse complement strand
ATTTCAAAAACCTTATCTATGTTTCGAGTATCCAACAGGCTGATATTGGAAAGGAGCTGCGGTTCAAAAACGTAATTGCAGTGTCTAAATTTACTTTTGGCATCTGCGTAAAAACGCAAATCGGCGGCACGTTGAAAAATTTTCATGGTGTTTGAAAGATGCTTTTTCGTAATTCGATTTACCGGATTGACAAAACTGCCTATAATCCGGGCGCAACGGTTATCCAACGGTTCCACCGGGAAGTTACTCATAATTCCTCCGTCGGCATAAAGTTTTCCATTGATTTCTACCGGGGTAAAAAGTGGCGGCAAAGCTGCCGAGGCAAGCAATGGTTTGATGATTGCACCTTTTTTGAAAAAATGGGGTTGCGCATTGGCCAGGTCGGTGGCAACTACCGAAAGAGGTTTTTCAAGCGAAGCAAAATTGTCTTCGGGAAAATATTTTTCGAAAAATACGCGGTATTTCTCGCTGTCCAACAAGCCGGGTTTGGAAGAAGAATAAAAAGAAAATTTAAAAATCGGGGTAGTTTTAAAAAAACTTACCATCTCTTCCGGGGAATATGCCGCCGCATACAAAGCGCCAACCAATGCCCCGGCGCTTGCACCTGACAAAACCTGTGGGTGGATGCCGTTTTCTTCTAATGCTTTCAAAAAGCCGATGTGGGCAATGCCTCTGACACCGCCGCCGGAAAGCACCAATCCTAGTTTTTCGTTCATCTTTTTACTTTTTTTGCCGTGAACGTTCCAGGCATTATTTTTGGAATGCCTGGAACGTCGATTATCTTCCAACAAAAATCTGTTTACATCCCAAAAGCATAATAATAGTTGCCGGGAATTTCCTCATACACCCCTTCCAACATCACACCTCCTTTTCTGTTCTTCAGGATTTGGGCTAACTCTTCCACGGTTTTAACAGGTTGACCATCTACTTTTGTGATGATAAAGCCCTTTCGCATTTGGGTATATTTCCGCAATTTGCCCGCGTAGAGATTTTTTACTTTTACACCTCCATCGATATCCAGTTTTTTGGCCAATTTCCCATCGATGGTTTCAAAATCAGCACCGAGGATATTCAATATTTCTTTGTGTTCTTTCTTTAGCAGTTTGGTGGTGCCTTTGCGGTTATTTAGTGTCACTTCAAATTCTTTATCCGTTCCCTTCCTGTTCACCTTTACTTTAACTTGGTCTCCAGGGTGGTGGCGGGCAATTATTTCCTGTAGTTCAGGGGAGGATTTGATTTCTTTGTCGTCTATTCCAATGATGACATCTCCTTTTCTTATACCTGCTAAACCTGCTGCGCTATTATTCAACAAGCTATCTACGTAAGCTCCGCTATTCACGTTGAGGTCTTTTCCTTTCGCAAAGTTGCCATCGACAGATCGTATCATAACCCCTAAAACGCCCCGCTGCACCATGCCGTATTTTAGTAAATCCTCCACAATTTTGCTGATGATATTGCTCGGAATGGCAAAGCCATAACCGGCATATACCCCCGTCGGGCTTGCGATGGCTGTGTTGATGCCAATGAGACCGCCCTGAAGGTTAACCAAAGCGCCTCCACTATTCCCAGGGTTGATGACTGCGTCCGTCTGGATGAATGATTCGACGGCAAATTTCTCCTTTAAGATATTGATATTGCGAGCTTTGGCACTCACAATTCCAGCCGTGACGGTCGAATTTAACCCGAGTGGATTGCCTACGGCAAGCACCCATTCGCCTACTTTTACATCGTCGCTATTGACGAGGGGCAAGGTAGGGAGGTCTTGGGCTTTTATTTGAATGAGAGCTAAGTCGGTACTTGGGTCCGTGCCTACGACGGCGGCTTTGAAAGTGCGGTTGTCGTGCAGGGTCACTTCCAAATCATCAGCATCCGCCACGACGTGGTTATTCGTAACGATGTACCCTCCTTTGTCGATGATGACGCCCGAACCAATAGCTACCCTCGCTTGGGGGCTTCCGTTGTTTTGCGGGAAGTCGAAGTGAAAAAACGGACTGTCCTTTTTAAATAAATCGCCGAAGGGGTCGGGCACTTGCTGGCGATGATTTCCAAATGATTGCGATGTCTCCGTTGATTTGATATGAACCACAGCATCCATCACCTTTTCTGCTGAACGGGTAAAATCTAAAGGAACGACTTCTCCGTTTTCGTTCACCGTCATGGCAACACCTCTGGCGGGGGTGCCGTCAATGTGTTCGATTCTGATGGTTTTGCCGTTTTTATTTTGAAAATGATCGTAAAAAACCAGCGTAGTCCCCGTAACGAAAAGGGCTATTAATGCTGAATACAAAAGTGTTTTTTTCATGATTTAATTTTTTAGAAGTGAATTTCGATTTTCATCAAATCAACAATTAGAGAGTGGCTGAAGAGTGTTCAGCCACTCGAAAAAGGATTTGGTGCAAAAGGTTCATTGAATGGCAATTTTGCGTGGCGGCAGTGCTTTTGCTTCTTCTTTTTTCCAAATCACTACCCGAAGGACACCGTTTTCATATTTCGCCTTGATTTTGGAATCGTCCACTACGCTTTTGGGCAGATGGAAACTGCGTCGGAAGGATTGGTAGCTGAACTCCCGGCGAGTGAAGCGGTCTCCTTCTTTTAAATCGTTTTCTGTTTTTTTCTCGGAAGAAATGGTCAAAATTTCATTGTCCAATTCGATTTGAAAATCCTTTTTGTTCATCCCAGGTGCAGCCATCTCGACGACGAAATTATCATTGGT
>CAZJYF010000216.1:0-3878 GCA_964549665.1 uncultured Saprospiraceae bacterium | reverse complement strand
AGGAGGGTGTAAACAATGATTTTAAAATCCAGTGCCAGAGACATATTTTCGATGTAGAGGATGTCGAATTTCAGGCGTTGAACCATTTCATCAACGTTGGAGGCGTAGCCGTATTTCACCTGCCCCCAGGAAGTGATGCCCGGTCGAACTTTTAGCAGGTGGCGGTAGTGCGGGGCTTGATTAACGATTTGTTTGATGTAAAATGCCCGTTCGGGCCGGGGACCTACCAGGGACATGTCGCCTTTCAAAACGTTCCAGAAATTGGGTAATTCGTCGAGCCGCCATTTGCGCATAGTGGCGCCCCAGGGAGTGCAGCGGGGGTCAAGGTCGTTCGACAGTTGGGGTCCCTGTTCTTCTGCATTCACATTCATCGAGCGGAATTTGATAATCCCAAAGGGCTTGCCATTCAATCCGATGCGTTCCTGTTTGTAGAAAATAGGACCGGGCGAAGACATCCGCACCCGAAGTATGCAATACAGATAAAGCGGCGCCAAAAAGATCAAGGCTATGAGGGAAACCCCCAAATCAATCAACCGCTTCGCCAGGCGTTCCCAGGGGGGCATAAGTTCCTGCTTAATTTGAATGAGAACGGCGCCATAAACCTGGCTCATTTGGACATTGCCGAGCATGATGTCGTACATATCCGGGATGATTTTAATGACCACTTTATCATCAAAATCGAAGAGGATGCCCATGATTTCTTTTAGTTGGTTTTGTTCAGAATTTTCAATGGCGACAATGGCCTCTTCGATTTCCAGTTTTTCAATGTTGGCTGCCAAATCGGGAATGCTTCCTATTCTGGGCAAAAAAGCAGCCAGTTGGTTGGGCCTTTTGCCCCCGGTGTCGATGAATCCCATAAATTGGTTCCCCAGGTTTTCTTTCCGCTCCGTAATTTCTTTGTACAAATTGGCTGCTCGGTGACTGCCGCCGATGAGGATGGTTTTAAAGCGAACGCTCCCGTTTTTGAGTCGTTTTCGGGCGCGGGTCAACAAAATCATTCGAGCAAACGCCGTCAAAGAAAAGTGCAGCAGCAAAAGCGTTCCGAAGGAAGTGTAATAGGTTCTGTAGTCTTTTACAACATCATCGAGGATGAAGGTGAAGAACAAAATGAATACTCCGAAAAAGGTCAAAAAAAAGGTTCGGGTTAAGGTGGAAAAACGGGCGAGGCGATAGATGTCTTTGTACTTGTCGAAAAGGGAATAGAACAAAATCCATCCGGTAGGAATGATGGCGATGCCGTAATAGAAATTCAGGTCATTCAGCAGCGACCACTCTAGCTGATAGCCTTCGACAAAATGTTTCCGATAGAGAAAAAAAAGTGCCCAAGAGAGAAAAGCTGTAATGAAATCGAAAATTTTGTATATCAGCGTGTCTTTTCGCCTCCGTTTTATCATAGTGTCGGTCGTAAATTGAAATTCAGACTTTAGAGGAAAGATAAAAGATGAATGACTTTCCTCTCTTGTCTTTCCTCTAGTTTAAAAATGAACCAGTTTGATGTTATCCAGGTAAATGGTTCCCTGGTCAAGGGTGAAGTTTCCATTTTCTACCGGCAATTGGGCGCGGAAACCTACTCGATAAGTGTCAAAATCCGAGACACGCAGTTCTTCCGTAATGTCCAAATAAATTTTATTCCATTGGTTTTTTGGAAGGATGATGAAATTGAAACTGGCAAACTCCTGCCCGATTCCATCGATTCCCACCAGTCCAAATTCCAGTTGGACATCTGTTTTGTAATTGATTTCAATGAAGGCCTGCTTTACATCTCTAAAATTCAATGCCGTGATTGGGGGTGTTGCCACAATCAAATTCGGGTCATCCACCGTTAATATTGCCCGGCCTGATTTAGAACCTTCAAAGACATCTTCCGAAGATATTTCCAGAAATGTGTTTGGATTGCCATCGCGGTCGTCGGTAAAAATATGTTGTGAATTTGATTCTTCAAAATCCTCGATGAATCGAAATTTCAAATCCCCTTCATAGTTCGTTACCGGAACGATTGTATCAATCGCATTGGGTTCCAGCATTGCATTTGTTTCCACGCGTTTGTAAAAAGGATAAATTTCCAAAGAAAAGCTACTGCCATTTGCTTTAATTACGGGGTCAAGGGTCACCTTGACTTCGCCGGTGGCCAGAACAGGTACGGTCGCTGGCAGGGAAACAGTTCCCAAAGAGGTCGTTTTTGCAGAATTCGGCACGGTTATAAACACGCGGGCATTGGTGATTTTTTGGGACAGGCTGCCGTGGATGATGGTTGGGTTATCCACGATTTTGAATTCGGATATGTGCAAGTAGGCGGGAATCTTCTCATCTGAATTGATGATGTTGCAAGCGCTAAAAAAAATCATTGCCAACAAGCCCATCCAAAAGTTGAATATTTTCATAGAAGTAGTTTTAGGTGAGTCAATGGTCATTTGTGTGGTTCGAGAATAAAGGTATCGGATACTTTCAAAGTATCCGATACCTAATTCAACTTTTCAAACAATTGCAGCAATCCTGTCCTCTATTTGCGCAATAATGTCGTGTGCTACTTTTAACGCCCGGTAGCCGTCTTCTATTGGCACGCTGGGTCTTGTATCGTTCAAAATGCAATCTGCAAGGGATTTTAATTCCAGTTGGATGGCATTCACTTCCTCCGTGTCAGGCATTTCCACGCTCAGGAGTTTGGTGCCGCGATTGGTTTCCAATGCAAAGAAATTTGCTGCTTCCGGCAAGGCCTTGTCTTGCTTGTCGAACAATCGAATAATTTGTGCTTGCTTCTCTAGAAAATCGAGGCTGATGTAAGCATCCCTTTGAAATAAGCGCAGCTTGCGCATTTGTTTTAGCGAGATGCGGCTGGCCGTCAGGTTGGCCACGCACCCATTTTCAAACTCGATGCGGGCGTTGCTGATGTCGGGTGTCTCACTCACCACCGCTACCCCGCTTGCGCTGATGGATTTCACTTCCGACTTTACTAAACTCAGTACGATGTCCAGGTCGTGTATCATCAAATCGAGAATGACGGAGACGTCGGTGCCGCGGGGATTAAAAGCCGCCAAACGGTGCGCCTCTATAAACATGGGGTCAAGAGGCATTTCCCGCAATGCTAGAAACGCCGGGTTGAAGCGTTCCACATGCCCCACCTGCACCTTCACGGAGTGCTTTTTGCAAAGTTCCACCAACTGCTTGGCCTCCTTGACCGAACTGCACAACGGTTTTTCGATAAAAAGGTGTTTGCCCTGCCGGATGGCATTGGCTGCCAATTCGAAATGGGTGGTCGTTGGGGTGACAATATCTACAACTGTAACGGCTTCCAAAAGCTTGTCGAGTTGCGAAAAGCGGTGGATGCCGAAAGCCTCGATTACCTTTTGAGCCTTTTCGTCGTCCGGTTCATAAAACCCTGTCAACTCGTAGCATTCGGGCAATTGTTGAATGCACTTGAGATGGATAATTCCTAAATGACCCGCCCCTAAAAGACCTATTTTTAACATGGCATTGATTTTTTGAAGCTCAAAAGTACAGTTTGCCCAAATGAATTTGGAGAAAAGTTTTTAAAAAGACGGCTAAGTTCTTTACAGCGTTCCCCAAAATAATCACTCCTTCGATTTCTTCTCATTTTTTCATACCTTCCACACTGCTTTATTAACTCAAGTTTCGCAGGAAATAAAGGGTTGAGAATCAACTAAAAATAAACGCAAAAAAATTATAATAAAAGGGTGTAATTCATTATTTTTCAGTTAGTTATAAACAAAAAACAGAATTACACCCAAAATGAAAGTTTTTAAAGATAATCATCCCATTCAATATTTGCAAGAATATTTAGAAGATGAAACACACTTGCCTAATTTGGGTAATTCCTATTTTGATGTTTTAGGGTAAATGAGTTTTGGTCTGAGAATACG
>CAZJYF010000215.1:0-6726 GCA_964549665.1 uncultured Saprospiraceae bacterium | reverse complement strand
TTTTGGAAGTGTAAGTTTTGAAGGTTAAAACATTTCCAATAATAGAATTCTAATCTCTCACCGAGGAGGTTTGCCTTTGAGCCATTCTTTTTGTTCCAAAATTGGTTTTCCAGCCTCAAAAATGGGGAGTAATGAAATCCAACTGATTCAATGATAATTATCGATTCCTTCTGAAAAGCAGCCCTAAAAACTATTTGTAATTGCTACAAAATCACGGGCAGTGAGTGAAGCCCCACCAATCAACCCGCCATCTACATCCGCTTGGCTGAATAATTCCGATGCATTGGAGGGTTTACAACTCCCTCCGTAAAGAATGGAAGTGGCGTCGCCGACCTCCTGCCCGTACTTTTGGGAAATTAGGTGGCGGATGTGTTGGTGCATATCTTGGGCTTGTTCTTTGCTCGCTGTTTTGCCGGTACCAATTGCCCAGATAGGCTCATATGCTATGACGATATGCCCAAACTCCGAGGCGTTGAGATGAAACAATCCTCGTGTAATTTGTGCTTCTACAAAAGCTTTCTGCTTCCCTGCTTCGCGGATTTCTAATTTTTCACCACAGCAAAAAATAGGTATCATGCCTTTTGCAAGGACAGTGCGAACTTTTTTGGCCAGCAATTCGTCGCTTTCGTTGAAATATTCACGCCGTTCGGAGTGCCCAATGATAACATAATCGACGCCAACGGATTTCAGCATATCGGAAGAGATTTCACCCGTAAAAGCCCCTCTTTCTTCTTGATGGCAATTTTGGGCAGCCAACTTCATGTTTGGAACCGTGCGGATGATATCACTCACGTTTTTCAGATGAATAAATGGAGTTCCCAAAATCACCAAAGGGCTGGCTGCATTTATTTTTGCTGCAATTTCACTTGCCAAGGCTTGACCTTCTTCATAGGTCTTATTCATCTTCCAATTTCCGGCCACAATTTGTTTTCTTTTCATGATGTTTAGTAATTATTCTGATATTCTTTCATAAAAATCAATCGCCCAATATGCAAAAAATTGATTATCAGTGATTTGTATTCTGTGCAGATATCATTGAAAACCCCATGGAATTATTCCCTGGATTCTTGCTATGGTGGGGAATTACACATTAAATAATGAAGCCGGCAAAGGTAACGTAAATGGGAAGTAAAACAAAAGCAATCACCCAAGAGCTTGCGGAATAAACTTTTTGCAACGGATTCTAAGAATGTAAAAAAAAACACTTTAATTTTTTTTCTATGTTAAAGCTTGCATCTTTAGAAAAAAGACCTTTCCTTTGTCAGGCATTTTAGTCACGAGAATTGCAAAAGTTTTATAACACCCGATTTTTTTTGTAAAAGGCTGGAAAAAAACTTTTGATTTTTAGTAAATTTTATATCTTTGGCTTCGTATTTGTAAATTATTTTTTTGAGTATCCCTTCTCGTTTTATTATTCACCTTAAAAATTTATCATTATAGGCAGTAAACTTCTACACTAAATCACACAGAACATTTTCCTTAAACTTAAAACGATTTAGTCATGCAAGTTACGCCACTTAGTATTCAACAACTGAATGATCAGCAGTTGATTGTCCGTTATTTGGATGGTCACGAAAGAGCATTTGAAGAGTTGTTAAAACGCCACAAGCAGAAAATCTACACTTCCATTTATCTCTTCGTCAAAGACCAATCCCTGGCGGAAGATATTTTCCAGGAAGTTTTCATCAAAATTATTGACACATTACGCAAAGGGAAATACAACCACGAAGGCAAATTTAGCCAATGGGCCATGCGTATTTCCTACAACCTTTGTGTGGATTATTTCCGTCGCAATAAGCGTCGACCTCAGGTCCATCCTACCGATACTTTTGACATTTTCGACATTTTAAAAGTAACGGATGATAATGCCGAGCAAAGAATGATTAGAAGTCAAACGCACGATAAAATTCGCCGTTTGGTCGATATGCTTCCCTCAGAACAACGGGAAGTGGTTATTCTCCGGCATTACGCGGATATGAGTTTTAAGGAAATTTCCAATTTGACCAAGGTGAGTATCAATACTGCCCTCGGTCGCATGAGGTATGCCTTGATAAACATCCGGAAATTGATGGAAGAACATCAGGTGCAATTGCAGTAATTTGGCAAATTGCAAAAGTATTGTATCAAATGATTGACCGGACTGGTCGTTTAGTTGAATAGCTGCATCTATCCATTTCAATTTTGTGGAATGCTTCCATTTTGCCAAAGTCTTTTAATACGAAGCCTTCCTCTGCGGAAATGAGTAGTGTTTATAAACCGGATTTCAAAATGTCAATGCCTGGCATGACTTAAATCTTGCCAGGCATTTTTTATTTTGGCATTTACAGGAAACCGTGCTCAATTAAAAAGAACGCTTGGCAAAGTCCTTGGCAAAATAGGTGATAATCACATCCGCTCCTGCCCGTCGAATACTCAGCAAGGTTTCCGGCATCGCTTCTTCAAAATCGAGCCATCCGTTATTGCAAGCGGCGGTTAGCATCGCACATTCTCCGCTTACGTGATAGGCAGCAATAGGAAGTTCAAAGTTTTCCTTCATTAAGTGGATGACATCGAGGTAGTTCAGAGCAGGTTTTACCATCAGGAAATCTGCCCCTTCCATGGAATCCAAAGTGCCTTCAATCAATGCTTCCCTCTTATTGGCGGGGTTCATCTGATAAGTTTTTTTATCAGAAGGTATGTCTGCGTCGGCAACGGGAGCGCTATGCAGGGCATCCCGGAAGGGACCATAAAAAGCACTCGCGTATTTTGCTGTGTAGGACATAATACCGGTTTCGACAAAACCAGCTTCATCGAGGGCTTCCCGCAGTACCCTTACTCTGCCGTCCATCATGTCGGAAGGCCCGATAATATCGAAGCCCGCCTGCGCTTGAGCGACCGCCATTTTTGCCAAAATGGGCAGCGTTTCATCGTTCAAAATTTTGCCGTTGCGAACCAGACCGTCGTGGCCGTCCGAATTGTATGGGTCCATCGCCACATCGCTAATCAAAGCGCATTCGGGGAATCGTTTTTTTATTGCCGAAGCGGTTTTCAGGTAGAAATTATCAGGCGCATAGCTATAAGTGGCTGTCTTGTCTTTCAATTCTTCGGGTACAGCCGGGAATAGAATGAAACTTTTGATTCCCAAAGCCATGCATTCTTCAATTTCTTTTAGGATATTTTCCCTCGATAGGCGATAATTTCCCGGAAGGGAAGCAATCTCCTCTTTTACTCCGCTTCCGCTTACCAAAAACAGCGGATAAACGAGGTGGTCGGTGGTAAGATGCGTTTCCTGCGTCAAACTTCGAATGACGGGTGACGTTCTATTTCTTCTTGGTCGAATGTACATGGTTCAATTTATAAATTAAAAAATATTTGATCAAAGATTCTGACTTTTTTTAGGGTTTTTGGGCACTGGGTCGTGATAATGCGTCGGCCCCCATGGATGACATTTTAGAATTCTTTTTATCCCTAAAAAAACACCCTTCAATATTCCCCATTCTTCAATGGATTGAATCATGTAATGCGAACAGGTGGGTTGGAACCGGCAATTGGGTCCCAACAGAGGAGAAAGAAGGATTTGGTAAAGCCGAATTGGGAGGATGAATATTTTCTTAATTATTTTTGTCATTTCAACCCATTTTTCCAGTGCAACAAACTCTATAATAGTCATCTGGAGGAGTGCTACACAGGGTATTTGTCATTTGAAAGTTCGCAAAGGTAGGAATCGCCCATTCACTTTGCAAAGATTTAAATTAACGAAAACATTTACAGTTCTGTTTTCAAAAATCTTATGTCTTTTGTCTATCGGCAAAACTCTTGTCTTTATATTTGCTCAAAATTAGCAATTTGGAAAAAACATTGAAACAATACGATGAAGTAGTGGCCCGCAGCCGGGAAATTTTTTTTAAGAAAACGAAAGATTACGGCACCTCCTGGCGTATCCTGCGCCCTTCTTCATTGACCGACCAGATGTATATCAAAGCTTGCAGGATCCGGAGCTTGGAGGGGAATGCAGAAAAAAAAGTGGATGAATCCGTAGATGGCGAATTTCTGGCTTTGGTCAATTATGGCATCATCGTGTTGATTCAACTGTCACTAAGCCCTTCTGAAGCCCTCCATTTAGACATTCATCAGGTGAAAAAATTATATGATCATCAGACTCGCAGCACAAGGGAGTTGATGATAGCCAAAAATCACGACTATGGCGAGGCTTGGCGGGGGATGCGCATCAGTTCTCTGACGGACATGATTTTGATGAAGTTGCTGCGCATAAAACAGATTGAAGACAATCAGGGGAAAACCCTCATTTCGGAAGGATTGGAAGCAAATTTTCAAGACATCATTAATTATGCTATTTTCGCTCTCATAAAACTGTCCGAAGAGGAAGAAGGTATTGGTCATTAGTCAATTATAGCCGTCAGCAATTCTCGCTATTAATTTTTTTTGATATGATTCCTTTGAATAATTGAAAAACGGGCAGATTTGCGAAATTTTGAAAATTTAGTAAATCTATATTTTTATAATATCAACGAATTACAGATTTGCTAAATCTGGAAGATTTTGCAAATAGGATAGGTTCAAAAATGGTGAATCTTTAAAAAATAAATATTTAAACAATTTCTAAAATGACACTTAGTACGCTTGTTTTATACATCGGAATTGTTGCCTTGATTCTGACCCTGTTAGTTGGGTTTTGGAAGAGGGGTCACAAAAGTTGGTTGATGACATTTTTGCAAAACTTTTGTGGCACCTTGTTCGTCTTTTCCGGTTGGGTCAAAGCGGTTGACCCTTTGGGGACTGCCTACAAAATGGAACAGTATTTTGCCGAATTCCAATCTACCTTCAGCGAGACCTGGTTTTCTTTTTTGTCGCCCCTTTTTCCCTGGTTATCTGCGCATTCGGTCTTTTTTTCCATCGTGATGATCGTTTTTGAAATCGTTTTGGGATTGATGCTTCTGATGGGGGCGAAATCTAAACTGACGAGTTGGGCTTTCCTTTTATTGGTCGGTTTTTTTGCCGTTTTAACGGGCTTCACCTACCTGACGGGCTACGTGCCTGGCGACGCCAACTTTTTTGAATTTGGCAAGTGGGTTGCGTTTGAAGAGACCAATATGAAGGTGACGGATTGCGGCTGCTTCGGCGACTTTTTGAAGCTGAAACCCAAAATTTCTTTTTTCAAGGATTTGGTCCTTTTGGTGCCGGCTTTCATTTTCGTTTTCCGGCACAAAGACATGCACCAACTTTTTTCGAAAGGATTCCGTCGGGCGATAATCTGGGTTTCGGTAATTGGTTTGACGGCCTATTGCATGAGCAATTATGTTTGGGATATTCCGCACGCAGATTTCCGTCCCTTTAAAGTGGGCGTAAATATTGGAGAGCAAAAATTGTTAGAGGAAGAAGCGGAAAATAATGTCAAAATAACGGATTACAAAATGACCAATAAAGCCACTGGCAAGGTGGTGCAGATTCCGTATGAACAATACTTGAAAGAGTTCAGAAATTATCCGAAAGAAGAGTGGGACCTGGAGCAAATTAAAACAAAACCAAGCGTGCCACATACGAAAATAAGTGATTTTGACATAAGTGATATCGAAGGAAATGATGTGACGGAGGAAATCCTTTCCGACACAAATTACAGTTTTATGGTGGTTGCGTATAAATTGTTCTTTGATGAAAAATATAGCCTGATTACCGTCAATGACACCACCTTTGTCGTGGATACCATCCCCGGAAATGGGGCTTCGGATGACTTCTCTTTGCAAAGGAGGGTCGCCTCGGTTAAACCGGTGAAAATGCAAGAGACCACTTATGAATTTGATGCCAATTATTTAAAAAGATACACAGATATAGTGAATCCCGTCCTCGAAGAAGCGGAAAAAGCAGGATTGAACATATTCGGTATCACCGCCTATGCTGACCCGGGTATGCTTGACGATTTTCGGCATTCGGCGCAAAGCGCTTACCCATTTTATGTGGCCGATGACATTTTACTGAAAACCATCGTCCGCTCCAACCCGGGAGTTGTTTTGCTGAAAAACGGCAAAATTATTCAGAAATGGCATTTTAAAAAGCTGCCTTCTTTTGAAAAAATTAAGGAGGCCTATTTAGAATGAGGAAAAGAATCGCGGAGAAAATTCCAAGTTCTGAATTCGGAGGGGTAAGAATTAATTGGCGCTGAAAAGGAATATTCGCCAATGTTTACTTCTCAAAAATGAAACGGAAGACCTGTTTTTATCCACGACAGAAAAATGATTTTTTTATGGATTTATGGCATTCCTTTGTTGAATGGTTTATGCAATTGGGCGAAAACTATGGGGTCAACCCGTTAATCTTTGGCAGCATATACGTTGGGGCAATTCCCTTCTTTTCCGTCTCAATCGGTTGGTTGATAAAGAACTACAAAAAAAAGAAACCCATCACTTTGCCTCTGCTTACAGCCGGCTTCTTTTTCATCTCTGCCTATTTGTATCTTTTTATCGCCGGGAAAAATATCCCGGTATGGGTTTATGTATTTTTGCTGGCAATGATTGCTTACGGAGTATTCGCCACCGTTTTAAAGGTAAGAAAAAAGGTGAAACAACCCCCTTCGGAATGAGCGCGGACAGTTAAAGTTTAGGTACAAAAAGGGGCATCTTTCGTTTGCCAGCTAAAGTAGTGGACACTTTTAATTTAAAATTTAAAATGATAAATTTAAAATTTAAAAAACGAGACGTTCATAAAGCATTGAAAACGCACGTTTTAGCCTTG
>CAZJYF010000214.1:0-6767 GCA_964549665.1 uncultured Saprospiraceae bacterium | reverse complement strand
TTAGCGTCGGTCGGCAATGGCTACGATGTCGCGGATGTTTTCGGTGGCGTTGCGCGTATCGGTGATCCAAACCTGTATCTTTTGAATTTTAAACAAAGTTTTCACCTGCGGCAATTCTTCCAGCGCTTCTTCAAAATGGTCCCGGTTGTAATGGGTCAGGAAGAAGTGGCGGTTCTCGTCGTATTCATCCGCCCGCACTTCAAAGGTTTGAAATTGGCTGCCCCCCTGCAAGGTGATTTCCTGCCTGTCGGATTTCTGCTGCGACGCGACGGCAGTCAGGCGCAATCGCCCGAATTGCAATTCGGTTTTCACCCCAAACAAGCTTTGGCTCCCCTGTATCAAGGTTCCCCGCAAGGGTAGACTTACATTCCCCGCCTCGATTTTTTTGATAATGTCATCGTCGTTAAAACCATCCGTGCTGTAATCCAACTTCATCGTATTATCGAAGTCAAAAGTAGCCTGCGTATTGTAGTTGGTTTGCAATTTCAATTTCTGTCCAATGTTCCCCTGCACGTTCATTTGAATTTGCATGTCGAAATTGAACCCGCCTTGCCGTTGTTGCCGCTGGGTAAAGCCTGGGTTTTGGGTGTTGGAAAACTCCCAACCAAAAGTAAGATCAATATTTCCCTGGGGGCGAATATCCACCTCTGTGCCTCCAAACAGCCGGTCCACCAAACTGCTTTTGACATCTACTTTCGCAATCGGGTCAATCCGTCCACTACTGCCGCGCTCTCCGGAACTAACGCCCGATAATTGCTTGAAATAGGTTTCTTGCTGCCGTTTTGCCCGATAATCGAGGTACTCCTTAAAGGTCATGTAGGTGGGCGGACGAAAATAATTTTCGCCTATTTTTTCGGTGATGATATATTTCCCGGTTGCAGGGTCATACTCTACATCCTTATCTATAATTTTGGGGTCTTTCAAGTCGAAAGGATTGGTGCTGGGATTATTCATATAATCGCCAAAGCGTTCTTCATATGGGATGGTATCCTGAGGTTGTATCAAGATAATATCAGGCGAGAAGGGGTCCTCAGGATGGGTCGAATTTCCGAAAGCTTCAATATTGTAACCGGCGAATCCAATAAGCAAGGCAATGAAAAGTATATGTTCTCTACTCATAAACGTAACTTTCAACAATGGGGATTTTCAGGTGTTTTCTTTTACGGTAATTTCTAAACGTTGTTTTGTTTTTTTGCAGTCTAAATAAATATATACATCGAAATTATACGAATGATGCTGTTTCAACGTACCCCCGTACCATATTTTGTGCTCATCGAGGATTTTAACAAAAAAGCACTTATTCCCAAAAAAAATAATGTGAAAAGGGTAAGTAGCCCGGCAAGGTTTACGTTAATCCCGAAGCTTCAACTCAATACTCAAAAATCTTTTAATGCCAGGCGCACCAAATCTTCTACATTTTGAATACCGGGCTGTTCTTTCAGTATTTTATTAAGAACTTTTTGGGCTTGAATTTTATTCATTTTCAGGGTTAACAAAGCAGATAACGCCTCCTGCCGGATTGTATTGCTTGCCAAAGCAATTGTTGCGGGCACATCTCCCGAATCTTTGAGCATTTTATCCTTCAGGTCCAATATAATCTGTTTAGCCGTTTTCGGCCCTACGCCTTTCACCTGTTTGAATGCCAATACGTCTTCGCTGATGATAGCCGCACGAACTTCGGCGGGATTCATAAAGGAAAGCAGGCTTTGTGCCGTTGCCGGTCCAATACCCGAAACGGAAATCAAATGCCCAAACAAACGCCTCTCCGATTCTTCCGCAAAACCATAGAGCGTGTGGCTGTCCTCCTTTACATGGTAATGCGTCCATATTTTTACGGACTCTAAACCTTCGATTTGGGCATGAGTGTTCAAACTGATATTGATGAAATATCCCACTCCCCCCGTCTCCACGATGATGCAAGTTGGGCTTATGTAAGTGATTCTTCCCTTTATGTAAGTAATCATAGTTTAGCTAAATATGACGGAAAGTTTTTTAATAACGACTCGATAAAATTTTGATTCAGTAAAGGATGGAGTTTAATTTCCCCTTTCCATTTTTTAGTTGTTCGCCAAAAAAACAGCACGAAGATACAAAAAGGCGCTTTTATTGCAGGCAGTAATAATTCAAATTGGATTTTGCCTGGCAGCTAGAATTGACTAAAAAAAAATTGATGAGATTTCGAAGGGCAGACCAGGTTGGACGGATAGCAAATAATCGTCCCAATGAACATGAATTGTTTGCGGGCAATGCTTTCGATGAAAAGCTACTTTTCCAGCCAATCAAGTCTTTATATCGGGGAATTGAAATTAGAAGGGTTATCAGGGAGGTGGATTAAAATCATTACTCACCGGGAGAGTTATCTGATTTTATGCGATACGGTCCCTTCAAAGAACAGCGATGCCTCCCCCTGTTGATTTCGGGTTTGAAAGGTATAATAAATCGGGATAAATAGATTTTTTATAAGAATAGATATCGGAAGCATAACTTTTTCGACTGCCGGCTATGGCGAATAATCCAACTATACGGCTTTGCCAAAATATCGGAATCCTACCGACCTTTTTTCAGGAACCAACAGAGAAAATTTGATAAAAAAGAGATGCTGGCGCTTTTGAAATACTGCCAGCATCCCATGTTTTTCAGGCCTTTTACTCTGATTCCTTCGGTATAGTTGGTTGAACTGGGGCCGGGAAGGCGCTTACTAAAGCGCCGCTTTCCCATTATGCAAAAGCTTGTTTCGCAACTGCGCCGTTTTGTGCTGGAAGATATCAGCGGCTTCCCGGCGGGCAAATTTTAGGGGATCGTTGTTCGCCAGCGATTCCGAAACGACGCAATATACCCCGCAACCATTTTGGCAATCTTTTTTGTGAAAATAGCCTTTGAGCATCTCCGGCGTCACGTCCATGATGTCGGTATTTGGTTGTCGGTTCATGCTGCACAGCCAGAATTTTCCCTGGGCCGAGACAAAGATGTATTTGTAGCCCGCCACGCAGGTCCAGTCGAGGGGTTCGCCGGTGACGAGCGTGCGTTGGTAGTCGAAAAGGGTGGCGGTGGTTCGAATAGACCGGCCTTTTTTCTTTTCCTGAATCTGAAAGTCCAGCATGGATTGGAGTTGCTCTTTTTCACCCGTTTCGACGGAATAGTTGCCCGAAGGACCCGCGTGAACGAGGCGGGCGTGGGTGGGAATATCGTGTTCCATGGCAAATTCGAGCACCTGCCGCGATTCTTCCAATGATTTTTTGAAGATCACGCCGGTGATGTTGAAGTTGAGTTTGGATGCCTGGAGCAATTTTATTTTCGGAAGAATGCTTTTCAAGGACTTGCGCGTCGAACGAATCGGCGTCATCCTATCTACGGAAACCTGAAGTGAATCGAGCCCAGCATCTTCAAAGCCTTCGATTATTTCCTGCGTGAGTTTGAAACCATTGGTGGACATGCTGGTGCGCAGTCCGATGGATTTGCAAAACCGAACGAGCTCGATTATGTCGGGGTGCAGGAGGGGTTCGCCTCCCTGTAAGCCAATGCGCAGGCAACCCAGGTCTTTGATTTTTTGAATCCACTTTTTCAAATCCTCCGTCTTCGGATGGGGTACTTCATTGTCGTATTCAGTGCAATAGAAGCAGTCCAAATTACAGCGGTCGGTCACGTAAAGGTGTGCTGCGATGGGCTTGTCGTCAAATTGCCGCTTGAGCGTGTTCATCCAGTATGCTGCCATGTCGTGTGTTTTTTAAAGAGTTGTTTTTAATAAATAAAAGGCGGCTTTCACCACCTGAAAAGTTAAAGTCAAAAATTATAAAAAAAGTATTTCCTGATTTTCAATTAATGGTAACAATGACCAATGACTATACCCCTGTAAACTCACTTTTCCGTCACCCTGCTCAATGCGATTTTTCGTGCCAGAGACACCGTTAGGTGAATCGTTACGCCAAGCAAAGCCCAAAAAATCATCCGCGCCCGGCGGAGCAAACCGAAGGTCAGTCCTAGGGTAGCCGAATAGCCCAAAATGACGAAAGCGCTGCTGATGCCCGCTTCATTAACACCCAAGCCGGAAGGGATGATAAAAAAGAGGGAGGCCGTCATCGTAAGCATTGCGGCCACCGTTATCATATCAACCCAGCCAGGGCTGTAGCCCATTACGAGAAATATGACCCACAGCTCGACGAGGAAGAGGTATCTTCCCAACATTTTATAAAAAAAACTGATGAGAAAGCTACGCTTGGAAAGTGGCTCGTTTTTGTACTCCTCCAGAAATTTCAACTTCTTCAGAACATAGCCCGAAAAGCGGGAAGGCGCATTGGTAAGGGTCACCCAAATAATGCCTCCGGCAACCAGAGTCAGCACGATGCTTATTACCAGCATGGGCACTCTGATTTTTTCGCTGAGGGGAGAAAAGAGGACGGCGAGAAACCCCATGCTCGTTGTCAGTAATATTCCAGTCATGGAGTGTATAAGGCGGTCATGTAAAATGGCGCGGCTGGCCGTATGCAAATCCATCCAACTGGCGAGTTGCCGAATTTTGTAGGGTTCGCCGCCGAGGCCGGCCAGGGGGATGATAATATTGTACGCGTCGCCCGTCACCTGGATGTAAAGCAAGTCAAAAAAAGGAACCCGGTGTTCTGTCAAATTGGAGATGCAGGCCACATTGGCGAGGGTCCAGAGGATGCCGGTAGCAAAGACAAAAAACACGGCATTCCCGACTTGGGATAGCGATTCCATTACGACTTGCACGTCCATATTGTAAATCAGGGCGGAGAGGATGAGCAAACCCAAAATGTATAATAAAATAGGGTCAAAATGCCAGCCGGATTTTTTTTCTTCGCTGGTTTGCTCTTTGGGAGATTTCGACCGAGTAACGGTCATGGCAGCCATCCCGACAAGGGAAAGCCAAAACATGATTTTGTAGAGAAAGACAGCGCAGAGGAGGAAAGCGAGGAATGTGGAAACATCCCGTTTGTTCAATTCCCTCCAATATCCGGTAATGCGCTCCAGCGGCGATGCTGCCATTAAATTGGATCGATTCGATGGCTGTTTAGGAACGAAAACTTCGGGTAGTTTTCCCTTTTGTTTCCATGCAAAAATTCCCAGTTGAAGCAACAGGTAAAAGGCGAGGGCAGCAAAGGTTATCAAGGCAAAGAGATAGGTCTCGGAATGCGACGATTGATAGGCGCTGATGCCCAAAGCACCGAAGAAAAGGAAATAGCGCAGGTTGCCGGCTAACCGCCCAAACAAGGCGCCCAGGGGAGAACTTCTGAAGGTCAGGCGAGCTACTTCCCCGTCGCAACCATCTAGAATCGACGCCAGTTGGAAGATAAAAGCACCCAGCACAATCCATTGGTATTCCCCGGAGGCTGCAAAATATGCGCCCAATAAAGAAAGCAACAGGACCAAAGAAGTCACCAGGTTGGGACTGACGCCAAAACGGGCGAGCAACAAACTCAACCGGGTCGATAAATGGCGGTTGATGCGGCGGCTGACCCATCCGTCGGTGGGCTGAATCATGGAACGCAACAAGCGCCGTTCTGCTTCTTTCCTCATACCGGGGTCGTCGACGTCCTGCCAGAAAGCATTTTCGAGGGAAGTAGCCCGGAAGCCGGTTTCCTCGATGAATTGTTGCACGATATTGCTCACGGAATGTGCGCCTGCACTAGCTTTTGCGGCAATTTTTTGACCCGCTCCTTTCGGAAAATAAAACAAACCCATGTCCACTAGGTCATACTCCGTCAATTCTTTGCCGATTTTATGAATTTGCCCATTTCTTGAAACCACCTTTGTCGCATCATCCATATCAAATACCTCCGCCAATTTGGGATCGCAGGCTAAGGCGGGAACCTCGGGTTCTTCGGTTGCCAGTTCGATGAATTCTTCAATGGTTTCGGGGTCAAAAATATGGTCGGACATGGTTAGCAGGAAAGCTTCGTCCACCTCTTTGGCTCCGGCAGCAAAGGAGACGCCGTTTCCCAATTCGTAATCCGGGCATTCGACAAACTGAATATCCAAGCCTTTTAGTCGCGGTAGCTGCTGCATTTGTGGGACGATTTGCTCCCGGTAAGCACCCACCACGATTCGGAAATGCTCGATTCCGGCTTCTTTCAAGGTGAGAATCGTCCGTTCTAACAAGCGCAGACCGCCCACCCGCAGCAAGACCTTGGGCTTCTTCGTTCCTTTTTCTCTAAATCGCTGACTTTTCCCGGCAGCCAGGATGACCGCCTGTCGAATGGAGGATATTGGGTTTTCCGTTCCCGCTGCCAGTGCAGCTTGCTTCGTTACTTTTTCCATTGGGCTGTGTAGTCAAAATTGGTAAGTAGTTATTGGACTTTCTCCAGGCACCTACTGTCTCTAAATATTTTTTACTTCAAAATAAAAAAATTGCTAAAACCGGTTTTGGAAAATGCGAAATTGCACGAACCTACAAAAACTTTTTGAGTTGGCAGGAAGCTTTTCCGAAAAATCCCGTTAAATGTCCTCTTGGGAAAAATTCATCGTGGGTCTTGATAATTCGCCACTTTTCTATCCTCGCCATCCAAAAAAAACAAACAATTTTGCAAACAACAAACTCCACAAAATGTTGGTCAGGGAGGCTTAAATTGGAAGAAAATAGCGGCTTGCGACTTTTCGTTTCTTCGAGGGTTCTCTTTATTCCGACTGGCAAAATTACCTCAAATTTTGTTACTTCAATAGCAGGAATAGAAAGAGTGGGCGAAATTTTGTGTTCGATGGGTAAATCCTATTATGATGTTTTAGGCAAAAAGAATTTTTAGGCGAAAGAGGAA
>CAZJYF010000213.1:0-6773 GCA_964549665.1 uncultured Saprospiraceae bacterium | reverse complement strand
TACAGATAGCTCAAAAATTAAAAAGTAAGGCTTCCGTCGGTTATGCCTTGCACAACGTAGGTTCCGGTTTGTTGTCACAGGGAAAATACCGCGAGGCATTGACCTATTTTAATCGTTCGTTGAAAATAAAAGAAGAAACACAGGATAGAATGGGCCAGATAGGAACCCTCAATTCACTTTCAGATTGTTATTCCAAGCTGGGTAATTACAAAAATGCTGTCCACTACCTTAACAAAGCGAAAGCCTTTGCGAAAGCTTTAGGGGCCAAAGCCCGATTGCTGGAGGTTTATAATTATTACGCCAAAACCTACGAAACAGCCGGCGATTATAAAAATGCTTTCAAAAATCTGCAGGCCTATAAAAATCTGAAAGATTCTATCCTAAATGAAACAACCTTACAGGAAATGGGAATGCGCAAATCCCAATTTGAAATTCAGAAACGCGAAGGCAAAATTTCCTTACTGAAAAAGGAAAATGAACTGTTGGAGAAAAATAAGGAAATAAAGGCCTTGTATAATTATTTGGTCATAGGGGCCGCACTTTTCCTGTTGCTCATTTCGGGAGTTCTTTTTAGCCGGTATAAGGTTCAAAGACAGTCGAATCAACTGCTCGAAGAAAAAAATGCGCAGATTCACGTCCAAAACAACCTATTGGAAACCTCCAATGAGGAGCTGAAATCATTCGCTTATGTCGCCTCCCATGACTTGAGAGAACCCTTGCGAATGATTAAATCCTACACGGACCTGCTGGAACGCAGATACCGGGAATTATTTGACAACAACGCCAGGGAATTCATGTTCTTCATTACGGATGCCGTGGGTAGAATGGATCGACTTTTGGTGGACCTTCTGTCTTTTTCAAGAGCCGGCACACAAACCCCCTCCTTCGAACAGATAAAAACGAGTAACATCGTCGAAATAGTAGTTTCTACTTTAAAATTGAAAATTGAAGAAGAAAATGCAAAAGTAATCTTTAAGCCGGAAGACCTTCCCCAAATAATGGGTTGCAAATCGCAAATGATTCAATTATTCCAAAATTTAATCAGCAATGCGCTGAAATTTCAGGGAGACAAAAAGCCCGAAGTATCAGTAGGCTGTCGGAAAAACGGCAAAAATTTTGTATTCTCCATCCATGATAACGGCATTGGAATTGCTCCGGAAAATAAAAACAAAATCTTCGAGGTATTCAAAAGACTCCATACGAGGGAAGAATTTGAAGGGACGGGAATTGGGCTGGCAACCTGCAAAAGAATCGTCCAAAAACATGGTGGAGACATATGGGTAGAATCCGAACTTGGGCAAGGATGCACTTTCTATTTCACACTTCCATATCAAAATTGAGCTTCTAAAGCGCCTCACATCCCGTCCTTTTCACCTCGTATCAAGAGTAAAAATGATTCGTAAAAACATTTTGGAAATATAATGTTTTTAAGCCGCGGGGTGATAAATTTTATTTTATTTTTATTTTTATTCAAAAAAAATTTCTTTTACAAAATATTCGATATCAGGGTTTAAAAGATGGCCGATTTAGTCCATGCATGATTTACCAAACAATTTAAATAATTTGGAGAAATTGCTATTAATTTATTGATAATTAGAAAATTATTAATTTATTTAATTTAAAATCGAAATCCGGACACTCGATAACCAGCTCTTTAATCATTCTTTTTCAGCTTGCCTGTTAGCTTGCTTTTGAAGCATGGATATCTTCTTCTATCCGTACTTTTTTTAATTTTTTTTTTGCAGGTATTAAAATACTTCTCTATATTTGTCTCAACGCAACGAGATTAAATCAAAAAAAAATTGCTCCGAGAAGAGTTCCAGAAATTTTTCCTACAATTACTTTATTGGTAGTCTTTGGAGTCTTCTCTAAAATTTTAATCTCTCCTGCCCAGTAATTGGTCGCCTTCGCTGCAACCGGTTGCTCTTAAACCTTTTTTTCTAATTTTTAAAAACTTCTAATTATGATTACCAACAAAAGTAAATTAGAGCAGACTTTTCAAAAGCTTGCTGCTTCTCAAATAATCGAGAAGCAAAACCAAAGAAACCTTACGGGCGGAAGTGGTGAACCACCTCCATTGCCAGACGACCCGAATCCCCCCACAGGAAGCGGTAGTAGTAAGTAACAAAACAGCTTACCGCTAGTTTCCGCCGAGCCTTCTCCCCGAGAAGATTTTCTTCTTCTGAAAAAAATCCTATTTCGGGGAGGAGGTGACAGGCGGAAAATCCTGAATTCAAAATTCACGAAAACTTATTGACATTCAGCAATTATCCTTTTTTCCTAATTTTAAAAAATTCTAATTATGATTACCAATAAAAGTCAATTAGAGCAAACTTTCCAAAAGCTTGCTGCATCGCAAATTATTGAGAAGCAAAAACAAAGAAACCTTACCGGCGGAAGTGGCGAACCTCCTCCATTGCCAGACGACCCGAATCCTCCCACAGGAAGCGGTAGTGGTAAATAGCAATTGATAACAATTAGGTTCCGCCCAACCTCTCCCCCGAAGAGACTATCTAATCTCCCTCGGGGAGGAGGTTGCAGGCGGAATTTTAGTAATTGAATTTGATCGATGCTAGCGGTAGGAACTCCCAAAGCTTCCTAATAAAAAGTGCCGCAATTCTAAAATTCTACTGTTAAACTAACCTAATCGGAGTAAGTCTACACTTTTCACAAATTTCTTTCTATTCAGTGGAATTCCACTTTCTTTTCGTTTTTTTCCATATCCATCAGTATTACAGGCTAAGTTGTATTGAATGGCTCTATTTGCGGGGTTGAAATAATTCATGGGGCAATAAACCCTGAACCTTTTCCACCACAAAGACATTGTCATTTATCACTTCGATAACCCGAACGGTGGAACCCGGAGGAAGGTTTTTCCCTTCTGTAATGGCATTAATTTCCTTCACAGAACCGCCAATTGAAATTTGAACTTTCCCATGGCCACGCCCATTGCCAGGAATGGGCGAATAGACTTTTCCAGTCCTATAAATTGCCTTTTTAAGGTCAGTATTTTGCTTTTGAGTTAATTTAGAAAACCAAAACATCGCATACCCAACCACAATGATGGCTGTTAAACCAGTTATGACTCCAACGATAACCGCTGCCTTTGTACTGCCTCCGAAAAAAAAAGCAACAATTCCGCCCCAACCAAAAAATGTAAAAAAAGCAAAAAAACTTCTGATGGAAAAGATATTTAAACCGATACCCTTGCGGTGGTTGGTCTGAAACTCTGATTGATGGTAGGCGTGGTCATCCCTCTCGAAATCAAAACCTATGAAGGTCAACACTAATTGGATAAGGAACAATAAACTGAAAATCCAAGCAATCAGCCAAAAGGCTTGATGCGCACCCGAAAGAGTATTCCACCAATCATTCATGTAACTTTTGTTCTTGATACAAAAAACCTCAATGCACCAGGGTTGCCTGCAAGCAAATTGTGGCCAACATTGAAAATGATTTCAATAACTCAATTGCAAAGTATCTCTTAATCCTACGTAAATATTGCTGTTTTTTGACCAATAAGCGCTTTTGATAGACTTTCTCAAGCTTGCTTTTGTCAAACCACCCCCAAACCGCCCTTTGCCATTGTCCTCCGACCAGGAAAGAATACGGTGCGGAAAACCGGTCTCAAAATCAATGACCAAGGTCCTGTCAAAATGCAGGTACTCCACTATTAATTTAGACAGTTCTTCTCCCTTTTCTAATCGGATTCTGGCCTTTTTGGGCTTCAACTCTCCATGACCTAAACGAGCGTAAATACCGCCCGGAAGTAAATCCGCAGTACCGGTGGGAATGCTTCCGGGGTTTATCCGGATTCTCGTCCAAAGTTCATCCTCCAATAATACTTTTGGCGTAGTATAAACCTTGTCGCCTTCCGATTCAAAATAAGAAAATTCCTTTATTTTGAAATCGTTGTCTTCTAGATTCAACTGGGTAAAAGCATTCCCACACCACTCCTGTGAACTTGTGGTAGATTTCAGGCTGTGTGGGAATTCATTTATTTCTACAGGGGTAAAGGTAGATTGCATTATCGAGTAATCGTAGATCCCTGTTTTGAATTTGCGAATCGAATTCAGCTTCAAAACCGGCACTTTGTCTTTTCCAGCATTCTGAGGGTCGTCTAATTTTACCTGCTTGGATTTAGAAAAATCTTCGGTCACGAAGACCAAAATAGCATCTCCGCTTCTGTTCTCCCCGTAGCGAGACTGTTCAAGTAGATAGCTGTTGAGTTCTGCTTTCCCCTGATACCAATAAGCTTTAAAATTGTCGGGAACCGGGCTACTAACCAAAGTCGCCCAATTAGCTGTGTTTGTTTTTTCATCGCAGCCATAGGTCATTGCCAATGACAAAAGGATTAAAGCCAAAGGATAGATTTTCATCGCGTGTTACATTTTAAAAGGAAGTTATGAAGTTAAATAGATATAGATAAGGATTACCAATGTCTCGACAAACCAACTCATTTTTTAGGTAAACAGGCAAAAATTGCGGAAGTTGCTTTCTTCACTCTCTTATAAACAACGCTTGAAAGCAGGAATACAATTGACAGAATGGTCTTAATTTATTCGATTCCACCAATAATTCAACGCCACACATTGTTCAATTATTTATACCTTTGTTCTTTTTGAAAACATTTCGCAAAGCATCACCAAATGACAGAAGTAAAACTGTTCTCCGGTACCAACTCCCAGTATTTGGCAGAAAAGATAGCCGACTATTACGGGTACTCCTTAGGCGATATTTTTCTTGAGCGTTTTAGTGATGGCGAGATGCAACCCGTTATCAATGAATCCGTTCGCGGTGCTTATGTTTTTTTTATTCAATCGACCTTCGCACCAGCTGAAAATCTGATGGAGCTTTTTTTGATGATGGATGCTGCAAAAAGAGCATCGGCAGGATATATTACTGCCGTCATTCCTTACTTTGGCTATGCCCGGCAAGATAGGAAAGACAAAGCGAGAGTGCCCATCTCAGCCAAATTAGTAGCCGAACTATTGCAGGCCTCCGGTGCCAACAGAGTGATGACTTTGGACTTGCACGCAGACCAGATCCAGGGATTTTTTGACATCCCAGTAGATCACCTCAAAAGCCAAGCAATATACATTCCTTACTTCGAACAGCAAGACCTTACCAATGTAATCTTTGCTTCTCCCGACGTCGGAGGTGTAAAAAGGGCAAGGGCTTATGCCAAATACTTTGAAAAAAACCTCGTCATCTGCGACAAATATCGCAAGCGTGCAAATGAAGTAGCTGCAATGACCGTAATCGGAGACGTTAAAGGGGCAAATGTCATCTTAGTAGATGACCTTGTTGATACAGCAGGTACCCTGTGCCAGGCCGCAGATATACTCATCAAAAAGGGCGCTTACAGCGTTCGGGCTATTTGTACACACCCGGTGCTTTCTGGCAAAGCCTACAAAAATATCGAAAAATCTAATCTGAAGGAACTGATTGTTTGCGACACCATTCCTGTGACAAAAAGATTGGGTAAAATTAAAATTCTTTCATCTGCAAAATTATTTGCTAGAGCCATCCGCAACACCCATGAACACCGGTCTATCTCCGCCTTATTTGTCGATAGATAAACCTTATTTCCCCTCTCAATCGCAGAATAATAAAACCTTTCCGCATCAAATAATAATGATGCAACCGACCAACAGGCAAAATCTCCTATTTCCTTGATAAACAACCAAAATTTATTCGTTGGATTCTTCCAGGAACGCCCTGATGGAATTGACGGACTTAGCAACCTTATCGTAATTTATACTGTAATGGATAAACTTTCCTTCACGACGGGTTTCAACCAAGCCTGCTAAACGGAGAATTCTTAAATGTTGGGAAGTAATGGATTGTTCTAACCGAAGCGTGTTGTAAATTTTATTGACATTAATCGTGTCGTTGTTGTCAATAAATTCGAGGATTTTCATTCGAAGCGGGTGTGATAAAGCCCTGAGAATCTCCGAAGATACCTGTAGTCTCTCATTGTTAATGATTACCTTAGCCTTTCTCATAGAAGTTTTTTTAATAGAAGTAAACTATTGTGCCCAGCAAATATGCGTTTTTTATTTATTTTTTCAAAATAATTGAATAAAAAATGCCGCCAATCAGGTGATTTGCAGCATTTTCTGTTTTTCAATTAATGTTTCTTTAAAACCATGCCAGGTCTTTCCGTTTTACTTTTAATTTAACATCAAATATATTTCATCTCTTATTCAGGGGATTAGAATTTAAAAGAAGATATAAAACAGAAAAAGTAAAAGCGACTAACTGTTTTATTAAAAGCCTTCAGTTTCACTTATCTTTGAAAGTTGGTTGTTAGGATGCTAATTCTTCAACTAAACGAGATATCTGGGACAAGCGGTCATTGTCAAGTGAATAATAAATAAATTTGCCTTGACGGTCCGTGGCAACAACTCCCGCCCTTCGAAGAATTGCTAAATGCTGGGAAGCTACGGATTGCTCTAATCGCAGTTTAATGTAAATATCCGTCACAGTCATTCTTTCGTTTTCTTCAAGTAAATCGATAACCCTTTGTCGAAGTTTGTGATTTATGGCACGCAACACTAATACGGCTTTTCTTAGCTCTGCGTAATCCAGTTGAACATCTTCTTTTCCTTTCCTTAAAATAATTGTTTCGTTCTTTTGCTTTCTCATATCTATGTTTTTTGTAAATTAAAAAATACAGTTACCAAGTTTACCAAAACTATACCAATTGTAAAAATAAAAATATGTCATAATATGTAACTCGCCTGATATTGAACCCAAAATAAAATAAA
>CAZJYF010000212.1:0-6791 GCA_964549665.1 uncultured Saprospiraceae bacterium | reverse complement strand
CCCTCATTGAGGCTACCAGCGGAAACACCGGATTCAGCTTAGCGATGATTGCCGCCATCAAAGGCTATAAATGCGTTTTGACCGTTTCCAGCAAGATTTCCAACGAGAAAGTAAATATGCTGGAAGCTTTGGGCGCCGAGGTTGTGATTTGCCCCAAAGAGGCAAAACCTCTAGACCCCTGCTCTTATTACGAGATGGCCAAACGACTTGCCAAAGAAATTCCCAATTCTTTATACGTCAATCAAAACTTCAATTCAGAAAACTCCCATGCCCACTATCTGACTACGGGGCCTGAAATATGGAGACAAACAAAAGGAAAAATCACCTGTCTCGTAGCTAGCGCCGGAACAGGGGGCACCCTATCCGGGACGGCGAAGTTTTTAAAAGAACAAAACCCCGACATCCGAATCATCGCAGTAGATGCCTACGGCTCGGTTTTGAAAAAGTATCACGAGACCGGAATCTACGACGAAAAGGAAATCTATTCTTACCGCATCGAAGGCACCGGAAAGAACATCATTCCCGCCAATATCTCTTTTGATATAATCGATAAATTTGTGAAAGTGACGGACAAAGATGCTGCCTTCCGGACCCGAGAGTTGGCCCAAATGGAGGGTATTTTTGCCGGTTATTCGAGTGGCGCCGGAATACAATGCCTATTTGAAATCGAAGAAGAATTAACCCCGGAGGACCTGGTGGTGGTCATTCTCCCCGACCATGGAAGCAAGTATCTTGGCAAGGTATTCAACGATGCCTGGATGCGTAAGGAAGGTTTTTTAACCGACGAGGAACCGGCTTTTGATTCTGTATCCGAGCCGAGTCTTTAATATTCACAACCTATATCGTGTGAGCTGTTTTGCGAATCCATAATGCGCACTTTCAATGCATTTCATTTTTGAGAAAACGACAACTCCTATGAAGTTAAAGCAAATAGAAAAAAGAAGGGGACTCGGCAGGGAGGAATTTCAACACAATTATTTGAATCATCGCAAACCGGTCGTCTTTAAAGACCTGGCAGCAAGTTGGCCGGCTACCCAAAAATGGACATGGGAGTGGCTGAAAGAAAATTTTGGACATATCGAAGTGCCTCTTTTTGCCAACGATTTCCATACTCCTGGAAAAAACTACATGGTTCCCACCAGAAAGATGGCTTTTCGCGATTTTCTAGACCTCATTCGCAATGAACCCACAGACTTGCGCATGTTCCTGTTCAATATCTTTAAACATGCCCCTGAACTAACCGGCGATTTTTCCTTCCCCACGATAATGGACGGCTTTGCCAAGAGTTATCCCTTCATGTTTTTCGGGGGCCAAGGTTCAACCGTCAATCTGCATTACGACATCGATTGTTCTTCGGTTTTTCTCACTCAATTTCAAACCAAAAAAAGAGTGGTGCTTTTTCCACCGGATCAGTCGAGATACATGTACCAGCATCCTTTCACGGTGCAAAGCCATGTCGATGTCAATAAGCCCGATTTCGATAAATACCCTGCCTTTCGCAAAGCCAAAGGCTACGAAACAATTATCGAACACGGTGAAACGCTTTACATCCCAAGCACTTGGTGGCACTTCATAGAATACGTAGAAGGCGGGTATTCCTTGTCGCTTCGCGCCAATGACAGCCTGGCTACCCAAATCAGAGGCTTGTGGAACATCACCCGCCATGCTGTGGTGGACAAAGGGATGAACCTCCTGCTGGGACCCCGCTGGAAATCATTGAAAGAAAATATCGCCGCCCGAAAAGCGATGGCTTAAAAAGAGTTGGACGAATTTGATGTGTTGAACGGGTTTGATAAGTTGGAGGAATTGTTAAACTCCTCGAACCTCTCAAACTCCTCAAATTAAAAAAATAATCATGGATTTATTTGAAAAAATCAAGGCAAACATGGGTCCTTTAGGCAAATATGCCTGGGTGGCCGAGGGGTATTATGTTTTCCCAAAACTGGAAGGTGAATTATCCAGCCGGATGAATTTCCAAGGCAAAGAGATGGTTGTTTGGAGCGTCAACAATTATCTGGGTCTGGGCAACCACCCTGAAGTAAGGAAAGCTGATGCGGAAGCTGCCCGCGAATGGGGGCTTGCCTATCCGATGGGGTCCCGAATGATGACCGGCAATTCTGAACTGCACGACGAATTGGAAAGGCAACTGGCTGATTTTGTCAACAAAGAAACCGCTGTTTTGGTCAATTACGGCTACCAGGGCATCATGTCGGCAATAGATTGTTTGGTCGACCGCAGAGATGTTGTTGTATACGATGCCGAAGCGCACGCTTGCATAGTGGATGCCGTGCGGATGCATCAGGGGCGTCGTTTTGCTTATGAACACAATAACATTCAACGGCTGGAAAAACACCTGAAGCGGGCAGTCAATGTAGTTGAAAAAACGGGAGGAGCCATCCTCGTCATTTCCGAAGGTGTCTTTGGAATGAGAGGCGATCAGGGAAAAATTCGCGAAATCGTTGCTTTAAAAGAGAAATATCCGTTCCGCCTATTGGTTGACGATGCCCACGGATTTGGCGTATTGGGAGAACGGGGCTCTGGTGTCGGGGAAGAACAAAACGTCCAGGATGACATTGACATCTACTTTGCGACTTTCGCTAAATCAATGGCCAGCATTGGTGCTTTTCTGGCAGGTGATAAATTTATGATCGACTTCCTGCGGTACAATATGCGTTCGCAGATTTTTGCGAAATCCATGCCCATGCCCATGGTCGTCGGGGCAATGAAAAGACTGGAATTGATTCGGACGCAGCCACAATTGAAAGAAAATCTTTGGAGAAACGTAAATGCTCTGCAAAACGACCTGAAAGCCGCTGGTTTTAATATTGGCGTAACCAACAGTTGTGTCACTCCGGTTTACTTAAAAGGAGAAGTGGAGGAAGCCATGGCGATGGTCTATGATATGCGCGAAAATTTCGGCATTTTCTGCTCCATAGTTGTTTATCCGGTAATCCCGCGGGGCATAATTATCCTCCGATTAATTCCAACAGCCTATCACACACAGGAGGATATCGATGTAACCATTAAGGCTTTCAGAGTAGTAAAATCCCGGTTGGACGCTGGCGTTTACAAAAGAGCATCAGCAAAATACATGCAGGAAGCCTGAGATTACTTTTTTAAACAAACGAAAATTCAAACCACAAGAGACCCGATAGGAACACCGCCTACCGGGTCTTTCCGTTTTGCTCATTCAACCAAGCCAACGTTCTTTGAAATCCTTCTTTTAATCCTTTTGGTTCATAGCCTAATTCCCGCCTGGCTTTTTCTATCGACAACGCCCAGTGGCACAAATATTTTCGCACCCAAGGAGGGGTAATTAAAGGCGGTGTTCCAAAAATATCAGCTCGCTTCAGCATTAATTGAGCAGCGAAATTCATCGCCCAAACCGGCATCTTCAGCATCCTCCTACGCTTGCCTGCCACCTCCGACAGGAGGTCAAAAAATTGGATGAAAGAGACGTTCTCTCCTCCGAGAATATAGCGTTCTCCTGGCCTCCCTTGTTCCATCGCCCTTAGGTGCCCTTCAACGACGTCATCGATGAAAACGTAATTGCCAATGCTTTTGCCATCTCCTGGAAGCAGTCTGAATTTGCCATCCAGGTAAAGTTTTATC
Source organism: uncultured Saprospiraceae bacterium (assembly GCA_964549665.1). GTDB lineage: Bacteria > Bacteroidota > Bacteroidia > Chitinophagales > Saprospiraceae > CAZJYF01. Next base: position 3,179 of record CAZJYF010000212.1, on the reverse strand, counting down.
ATTTTAGTGACCCCATTGCTGTCGCTCATCAAACCGGGGCCATATACCCTTGAAGGGTTGACAATTACGATGTCCTGCCCCGCTTTTACCAAGTCCGAAACGATTTTTTCTGCCGTTCCTTTGGAACGCTCGTAATCGGTTGAGAAGTCGAATTTTCGGGGCGTATTTTCGTCTGAAAATTTTCCACTGGAAGGGCTTATTACCCCAGCGGTAGAAGTGAAAACAATCTTTCGCACCCCCGTTTCCTTGGCTATCTCAAACACATTCAAAGCTCCTTCAACATTTACCCGGTAAAAGGTTTGGGGGTCTTTAGCCCATGGCCTGGCAAAAGCGGCGACATGGAAAACGCCATCGCAACCTTCCGTTGCCTTTGCCAAACTCTCCCGTTCCAAAATATCTCCGCGAAAAAGGTGAATATTCGGTCGGTCCCGAAGGGGTATCGCCTTTTTTTCAGAGCGATACAAGGCATGAACAAGCTGTCCTTCCGCCGCCAGTTTTTGAGAGAGGCGAATGCCGATATAACCTGTGGCACCTGTGACGAGGTATTTCATTTTGTTGGCAAATTAGCATTGATTGAATTGGCAAAAAGAAAACCTTGTTTCTTTTTTATCAAACGCAAAGATGGAGAGACGGGGTGGAATTTTTACATTTGCAAAATGATAAAAATTGGTGATTAAATAATTCTAAATTATGGCTTCTTCAAATTTGCAAGAATTAATGGCAATCCTCCCACAATTTGGTAAGGTCGAATGGATTGGTTTGCGCACTGCCAAGCGGGCAACTTTGAAGAACGTGCAGGAAGTCGAAGTAAACACCACCGAAGGCCTTGCCGGTGATCATTATCAAGGCAATAGTCGCAACCGGCAGGTCACTTTGATTCAGGCTGAACATTTAGAGGCGGTTGCTGCAATGCTAAAAAAAGGTAAAATTGACCCCCGCCTGACACGGAGAAATATAGTCGTTTCTGGCATCAACTTGCTGGCTTTCAAGGATCGGCAATTTCAAATCGGAGAAGAAGTCATTTTGGAAATGACCGGACACTGCCAGCCTTGTACCCGAATGGAATTAAACTTGGGTCCCGGTGGCTACAACGCCATGCGAGGGCATGGAGGCATCACGGCAAAAGTAATTCGGGGAGGCAAAATTCTAGTGGGCGATGCCGTTAAACTGGCACTTCCCAAACCCCAGATGAACCCAACTCAAACAAGCAAATTTGCAGACAAGAAATAAAAGTTTCCGGCTTCGGATACAACAATCCACCTTTTTCATCAAATTGTTCAATTGGGAATATTGGCCCATTTACATCGTCAACATCCCCGTTGTTTTCATTTGGCTGTGGTTTGCTTTCAAGGCGAGAGATTTATTCTTTTTCAGCGCCGTAAATCCTGTTATCAAAACGGGGGGGGTAATGGGAGAATCGAAATTCGATATTTTGAATCGCCTGCCGAAGCAATTCGTTCCCAAAACCATTTTCATAAAAAAGGGTACTGATTTTGCATCCGTTTTACAACAGCTAAAGAAAGCGAAATTAAGTTATCCATTAATTGCCAAACCCAATGTGGGTGAACGCGGATTGTTGGTTTCCAAAATAAAATGCGAGGCGAAGCTAAAGCAATACGTCGCTGCCAACAGAGTAGATTTTCTGGTACAGGAATTTGCAAACTTGCCGATGGAGTTGTCGGTTTTGTACTATCATTTCCCCGGCAAAAAAAAGGGCGAAGTGACCTCCTTATGCGTTAAGGAGCCTTTGAAAGTGAAGGGAGATGGCTGTTCAAGTGTTCGGCAGTTGATGGAAGAATTGCCGCGTGCAAAATTGCAACTGCCCCGTTTTGAAAAGGACTTCCCCCACCTTTTGGAAACAGTTCCCGGGAAGGACGAAAAGGTCGAATTGGAGCCTATCGGCAACCATTCTCGGGGAACGCTGTTCTTAAATGGCAATAAAAAGATTGACAAAGCTTTCACATGCATCTTTGATGCCATTGCTCATGAAATGGATGGCGTCCATTACGGCCGCTTTGACCTGAAATGTTCCTCTATAAAGGAGTTGAAACAGGGTCAAAAGGTACAGATATTTGAATTCAACGGAATCGCTTCCGAGCCGGCACATATTTACGACCCCGACTACCCCATCCTCAAGAAGTACGCGGATATTTACCGCCATTGGAAAATAATTTTTGCAATTTACAAAAATCAGAAAATACTGGGAGTGAAAAGCATGACCCTAAAAGAGGCTTGGAAAAGCCTGAAGGATTATTTTTCGTACATGAAGTCATTGAAGGAGTAAAATAAAATTCGTCATTTTCTAAAAACGATCTTAAAAATTGCATTACCTGATCCATTTTTCGCTGGGTTTTATTTTGAGTTTTTTGGGTTCTTTGCCCTTGGGCATCATCAATATGACCGTCGCAGAGACCACCATCCGCAAAGGACTCTTTGCCGGTCTGTTAATTGCTACAGGGGCTTCCATCATTGAATTGATACAGGCTTTTGTCGCCATCAAATTCACCCATTTATTTGTTGGCAATCCCCAACTTGATTTCATTTTAAATTCTGTTGCCATCCTCATTTTCTTTAGCCTGGCAGTTTATTATTTCTTTTTCATGAAGCCCAAAGAGCAAAACCGCTCCCCTTCCTCAGCAAATAAAAAAATGCCCCTTTTCTACAAAGGCATGCTGGTAAGTTCGATGAACGTGTTGGTCATTCCCTATTGGATTTTTTACGGCACCTATCTGAGCGCTAACGGTTGGCTTTACAGCAAGATTGACTTCATCTGCATTTTCTGCGTGGGCGTAATGCTCGGTACCTTTGTGTTGTTGTTGCTTTATGCCCGATTAGGGTTGATGGTGGTGAACCGGGCTGCCCAATTGACCAATTATGTCAATAAATTTATTGGCTTTGTTTTCCTTGGTTTTGGCGTCTATCAGGTATGGAAAGTGTCGACCAATGTTTTTTGAATATTTTTTTTGGGACGGGAAACAGATATCCTTCACCGAAAAGACCGGTTTGGATTCGTTCTCCAACAGGGATAGTCGTATCGGGAAAGGGAAAGGGCTTTCCGGTGATGGATTCGTAAAGCTGGATGTAGCGCCGGGACAGTTCAACCACCAAATCTTCCGGCGCTGGAGGCAATTCCGGATCATTGTAGGGGTCACAGTGATCTATGTACCAGAGCCGGAGGA
>CAZJYF010000211.1:0-6813 GCA_964549665.1 uncultured Saprospiraceae bacterium | reverse complement strand
GCCAGAGTTGTAGATGCCGCCCAAACCAACGCATATTGCAAAGATGGTTCTGACATGGCTTTTCAATCCCAGATTGAAACTTATTATTACTTCAAACGGCGGGAAGAAGGGCAATTCGTTTTGAACAGTCGAAAATAAGTTGCGCTTCATCCAAGTTAGTTACATGCCCCCACCATATTTGGATAAAATTGCGTCTATGTTTTTTTTTGTGAAAACTCGTTCCTCTTTTGTTCAGCCTTCCGGATTCAAAATTTTACCCTGCCGGAACGCCAATATTCCAGTCTAAACCGTCAAAAACTATTCTCACATGAAGGTATTTAAAAGTTTTTATCTCCCCATTTTGCTTCTCGTCCTTCTTTTTTCGGCTTGCAGCGAAGACCTGTCGTTTCAGAAAGAAGACGCCTTGACGAACATTCCTGCTGAGGTTTCCATGGTCACCGCCATGAATATTGGACAATTGATGGGAAAAGCAGATTTTGAAGGCGTAAAAAAAATGGAATTTTACCAGAAAATAATTTCTGAAGCGGAAAAAGAAAACCCGGCAATTGCGGAAATCTTGCGCGAGCCAAAAAAATCAGGAATTGACCTGAAAAAAAATCTGTACATCACTTATGAACTCGACCCCAACAATCCGGAAGAGGTTTTCGTCGCCACCGTTTTTTCGCTTGCGGATGCGGATAGATTCGGAAAACTGGTGAAAAATCTGGACGCGGGAAGCATTCAAAACAAAGACGGTTACCAACAAGCAAACCGACAGGGGCAAGCCACTGTTGCGTGGAATAGCAAAATTGGCATCATCGGCAGCAGTTCCTCCGCTTACCTGAATTCCGACGAAAAGATTGGACAGATTTTCAAAACAAAAAAAGAAAATTCAGTTGCCAATAACCAAGACCTCCAAAAAGCCTTGAGTGGAAAGCACGACATTACCGCTTGGCTGAGTTCCAATGCGTTGGCAAAAAACCCCAATTCAGGCTTGGCCTTGAGCATGTTAGACCTCGATTCGGAGGCCCTTAAAGACAACTTCATCCACAACCAACTCGATTTTGAAAAAGGAGAAATCGTCGGTCATTCTGACTTTTTCATCTCAAAAGGACTGGGCGACAAATTTATCGGCCGGTTTTTCAAGGAAGGTGTCACCACTGACTTTTCAAAATATTTACCCGCCGAAAACCTAGCCTTTGCCAGCGTTGCAGCCCTTGATTTCAAAGGCATTGACCAATTTCTGAGCGAGCGTCCTCAAGCTAAAGGCTACCTCGATTTCGTGCTCAAGGAGTATGGTTTTAAAATGAAAGATGTCATTGACGTTTTTGGTGGCGATATTTTGGTCGCCGGCTTAGGAAAAGAAAGACTCGACAATTCGTCTGTATTGCTTGCCACAAATATCATGGACCGAAAAAAGCTCGACGAAATCCTTGACCGGGCAGTGGAAAATAATGTCCTGTCTGAATTAAGCGATGGTTTTTACAAAATTAAAACAGTAGGGTACGGTGGCGAATTCAGCATTACACGCGGAGGAGGTTTCGGTAAATTGATGGTGACCAAAGATATGCTCTTCGTCTCCGCTGACGAGGAACTATTGAAAAAAATAAAAGACGGGGGATTTAAAAAATCCGAGAGAGCCAAAAAGGAAGTTTTGAATGTTTTAAATGGAAGCACCATAGCTTCTTATTTTGATTTCGAAGTCATGAAAAACGCTATTGACGGTTTGGAAGAATTTAGTTTCACGAAGCTCGAACTCACCTTCAAAGGAAGCCAGGCCGATAGCAAAATGAAATTGAAGGACAAAAGCCAAAACAGCCTGAAAGCCATTTTTGAAATGCTGAATGAAGCTTATTTAAAGGAAAATAAAAAAGAGATTTGATGGGCTCAAAGTTCAGAATTCAAACGGTTTGAGCTCTGAACTCTGAACCCCCGAACTCGGAACTCGACAATGATTCATTTGACCGACCTCTGGCCCATCCCGGTAAAAGAAATGCCGGGTTCCTTAAATGTAGAATCGGACACCTTTGGAAAAGATTGTCCCTTTGAAAAAGGAAAAAACTACCTCCTCATCGCCCCTTCTGGAAGAGGGAAATCCACTTTGCTGCACTTAATCTACGGACTGCGATCGGATTATGAAGGGAAGGTTACTTTTGGCGGAAAAAACATCCGGGATTTTGGCCCAGCGGAATGGGCTGATTTTCGGCAAAAGAAACTCTCCATCGTTTTCCAGGACATCCGGCTTTTTCCAAATTTGACCGCTTTGGAAAATGTTTTGCTCAAAGCAAAATTGACGGGAGCAAAATCGGAAGCCCAAATCAACGAACTGGCCCAAAAGCTAAGAATCGCCGATCTTTTAACAAAGGAGTGCCGCTCCCTCTCTTATGGCCAACAGCAACGGGTAGCTATTCTGAGGGCTTTGTGTCAACCTTTTGAATTTTTATTATTGGATGAGCCATTCAGCCATTTGGATGATAAAAACGTCCGCATAGCCTGCGAATTAATTCAAAAAGAATGTACCGCACAAGGGGCAGGAATTATCCTGGCGAGTTTGGGTGAAAAATTCTATTTCGAATATGACCACAAATGGCAGTTGTGAGAAAGGGAGACGGTGAGAGAAGAAAGTCGAAAAATCTGGAAAAGAAGTTTGTGCAATTTAGCTCAATTGGCGTATATTTGCACCGCTTTACGAAAAAGGGGGCCTTCATAAAGAGGAAAGCACCCTAAAAAACAAGCGAAAGTAGCTCAGCTGGTAGAGCACGACCTTGCCAAGGTCGGGGTCGCGGGTTCGAATCCCGTCTTTCGCTCTAAGCCTTCAAATGGAAGGCTTTTTTTGTATCTTCGCAAGGCTTTTGGAAGTAAAAGCTGGTTTTTTTTAAGCCCGGGTGGTGGAACTGGTAGACACGCAGGACTTAAAATCCTGTTCCCATTACGGGAGTGCGGGTTCGATTCCCGCTCCGGGTACTAAAGCACCTAACTTTTTGTATTTCTCTTAGTTACACATTTTAGTTATTCCAAATAAGAGCTAATGTTTTAATAAATTGGATGCTTTTTTTGCAAATTTTTTCTCCCTTTTACCCTCCCTTATTGCCAACATTGTAAAAAAAACAAATCTTCCGGAATTCTGAATCAGAAAAAGTATCCAATCGGCATCAGCTAATTCATATATTTGCATTATTTTCGAATTTCCAACGGCGTACTAATCCAATGACCTGTTGATGCGGCCGGGAAATTAGCTTTTTAAAAAAAATTTCTATTGAATTTTAAAGACTTAGGTTTAAATGACCAACTTTTAGAGGGTTTGCAAGCGATGGGATTCGAATCGGCAACCCCAATTCAGGAACAAGCCATCCCTCCTATTCTCGATGGCAAAGATTTGATAGCCTGTGCCCAAACCGGAACCGGCAAAACGGCAGCTTTCATTTTGCCCATTCTCCACAATTTGAAAAATATATCGAGCGAATCTATTGACACCCTCATCCTAGTGCCGACCCGCGAATTGGCTGTTCAAATTGACCAACAATTGGAGGGATTCGCTTATTTTACCGGTATAAGTTCCTGTTCCATTTATGGGGGTCGCGATGGAGCTTCCTTTCAGTTGGAAAAGAAAGCCCTTGCGTCGGGGGCGAATATCGTAGTTGCCACGCCGGGCCGCTTAATCGCCCACCTCAATTTAGGCTATGTAAAAATGGGTGCCTTGCAACATCTCATCCTCGACGAAGCCGACCGGATGTTGGACATGGGATTTGTGGATGACATTTTTAAAATCATCAGCCACATGCCCAAGAAGCGGCAGACGCTGATGTTTTCTGCTACCATGCCTCCAAAAATCAGGCAATTCGCCAAGCGAATTTTAACCGACCCCGTCCAGATAAGTTTGGCGGTTTCCAAACCCGCCAAAGGCATTTTGCAGGCAATCTACCAAGTAGAAGACTCTCAAAAACAACCGTTACTGAAACATTTGCTGAGTGCCAGAAAGGGCAAAAAAGAAAGAATCCTGGTTTTCTCGGCTACCAAGTCAAACGTCCGAAAGCTTGCTTCCACCTTGAAGAGCAGCGGCTTAGACGTGGGAGAAATCCATTCCGACCTCGACCAAAATCAACGGGAGGAAGTCCTTCGGAGATTCAAAAGTGGGAATTTGCAGATTCTAGTCGCTACCGATATCCTCTCCCGCGGAATAGATGTCAAAGGCATTGACCTTGTCGTAAATTACGACGTGCCGGGCGACGCAGAAGACTACATCCACCGCGTTGGACGTACCGCCCGTGCCGACGCCGACGGCGTAGCTATCACCCTTGTCAATCGGAAAGATGGGCGAAAATTCGGAAACATCGAACGGCTTATGGAAGCAAAAGTTCGGCAATTACCCCTTCCTGACTTTTTGCGAAAAGCCCCTTCAAAATCCACTCCTGACCACCGACGTTCCTCGGACAGCCATTTTCATAGAAAAAAAAGAGGCAGAGGTGGATTTTCCAAGTCCAAAAGACGGTGAGGCAACAAATTTTCCAAATCAACTTCTTTCTTTGACCCTGCGTAGTTTTCTTTTCGAAGGGTTCAAACGACTCCTCTTCCGGTCTTTCAAGTGGTCGCGTTTATTTTGTTTTTTCTTATCGAAAAGGAGCTTATCTACGAGGTCTTTTCGCCCCATCTTTTCCAGCTTCTCGCGGATGATCCGGAAATTTTCTTTTTTGTACCAAAAGAAAAAGAGGTGCTGGTCTTTCTTTTCTTTTTGCGTGCGTGCTGTATAAACCGGTTTCAACGTATAAGGATGGAGGCCCGTGTAATAAATGATGGTTGCCACGGTCATGGGGGTGGGCGTAAAGCCCTGAACTTGTTCGAGCTGAAAGCCCATTTCTTTGGTTTCGGCAGCAAGGTTGGCCATATCCTCCGCCTCGCAACCGGGATGACTGGAGATGAAATAGGGAATCAGGGGCTGATGGAGACCGTGCTTTTGATTGATTTTTTCGTACCTCTTTTTGAATTCACGAAAGTGCTTGAAAGAAGGTTTTCGCATCACTTTGAGCGTGGCATCTGACGTGTGTTCGGGAGCAACTTTTAACCTTCCGCAAATATGCCGCGTAACGAGTTGCTCCATGTATTCTTCCAAACTGTCGTCGGCATTTTTATTATTACTTTCCACCAAGAGGTCGTAGCGGATGCCGCTTCCGACGAAGGCTTTTTTAATTTTCGGATGGGCATCCACTTTTCGGTAAATCTCCGTCATGGGTTTATGGCTGGTGTCCAAATTATTGCAAATCACCGGGTGGATGCAAGAAGGACTGACACAACGGTCGCATATAGCCTGCACCTTGCCTTTCATTCGGTACATGTTCGCCGAGGGGCCGCCGAGGTCACTGATAATTCCTTTGAAATCAGGCATTTGCGTCACCTCATCCACTTCTTTGAGGATGGAAGATTCCGAACGGCTGGCGATGAATTTTCCCTGATGGGCAGAGATGGTGCAAAAGCTGCATCCGCCAAAACATCCACGGTGCATATTGACAGAAAAGCGAATCATTTCGTAGGCGGGAATGGAACCGCGCTTATTGTATTTGGGATGGGGCAGCCGGGTGTAGGGCAAGTCGAAAGAAGCATCGATTTGCGCTTCCGTCATGGGCGGAAAAGGTGGATTGACAATCAAGTTTTTATCACCGACGGCCTGCACGATTCGCTGCGCATTTACTTTGTTCGATTCCTGCTCGATATGTTTGAAATTGGCAGCAAAAGAGGGCTTGTCCCGCAGGCAGCGTTCGTGCGAATGGAGGTGGATAGTCTTCCAGTTTTTGTTCAGAGGCAGGGATTCCGTCTTCGGCCGCAACAAAGCTGTTTGCGGAATAGTCGTCAACGAATCAAAGGGAACGCCTTTGGCCAACAAGCGCAGCATTTCCCGCAAGGGCAACTCTCCCATACCGTAAACAAGCAGGTCAGCCCCGCTCATTTCAAGGATACTCGGAAACAATTTATCCGCCCAATAATCGTAGTGGGTCACCCGCCGAAGGGAGGCTTCGATGCCCCCTATCACTACCGGCACATTGGGGAACAATTGTTTGAGGATTTTGGTATAAACGACGGTGGCGTAATCGGGCCGGAAGTGGGCATCGCCTCCCGGGGTGTAAGCATCCGTTGACCGCAGGCGTTTTGCAGCGGTGTAATGATTTACCATCGAATCCATGCAGCCCGAAGTGACCCCAAAAAACAATTTCGGTCGCCCCATTTTTTTGAAATCGCGGAGGTCGTCCTTCCAATTGGGCTGTGGCACCACCGCGACCCGCAAGCCTTCGCTTTCGAGAATCCGGCCTACCACGGCAGTGCCGAATGCAGGGTGATCAACATAGGCATCCCCGGAAATCAGGACGACATCCAATTCGCTCCAACCGCGCATTTCCACCTCTTTCCAGGTGATGGGAAGCCAATCGCTGACAGGTCTGTTGTCATTCATGGTGTAAAGGTAGGTATAAAAAGGGTTTGAAGGGTTTGTGGAGTTTGACAGGTATTCAGGTGTTGCCTCGTCAGGATGGTTTTGAGGTATGGCAACGAGGTGATGCCTTAATACCGACCATCAGGCATCACCTGATTGTCTAAAAAAACTATTTGGAATTTCGTATTTGAACCACTAGCTGTTCAGCGCATCCCAAAGCACTTCCACGGGATGCAGTGCTTTTCTTTCCGTTCCGTCCAAAATTTGGTGGCGGCAACTCGTTCCCGGGGCGGCAATTAGGGTGGTAGGAGAAGCCTGCCGCACCGCTGGAAAAAGTACCAATTCGCCGATTTTCATACTTATCTCGAAATGCTCTTTTTCGTAGCCAAAAGAGCCCGCCATGCCGCAACAACCCG
>CAZJYF010000210.1:0-6834 GCA_964549665.1 uncultured Saprospiraceae bacterium | reverse complement strand
GATGGAATCAAAAGGAAAATTTTTAACCTATAACCCGAGGAGTTTTGCAGATTTGAAACAATTTTTCCAAACCATCGATTCTTTGGTTTTTGTGGAAAAAGGAAACTTGCCTGACTTCCTTTCAGAATTGCCGAAAAGCATCCGGGCATTTTTGCAGGAAAACCAATTCGAAGAAAAAGTCTGCGAAATTCAGGCAAATACCGCCGGTACTGAAACTTTTCGAAATCGTTTTTTCCGTTGGTTCAATGCCTTTATGGTGATGAAATACCTTCATTTTGCAAGGGATTCCTTTTATGAAAATTGTCCCGTTGAGGTGGCTGCCAAATGGTTGTTGAAGAATTATTTGGCATTCAAGTCGGAAGGAGAAAATTTATCTCCCCGTCAACTGTTGTTACAATTTCGAGAAATGGACAAAAAATCTATTCCAATGGTTATTTCGCCCTTGGATGGATGATTTAACAAAAAAAAATCGACTCTACCGCACCAATGACTATTGCTGAAGTTATTAGGAAGTTTGTCATCGCCATTGGCGAAATTTATTCGTTGAGAGAAGCGGAAAGTATTGCCCGTATTACTTTCGAGGACGCTTTCCAAATTCGAGATTTTAAAAGTGTCCACGAATTTAGCAAAGGAAATTTCCAAAAATTGCAGGGCATTCAAAACCGCCTGTTGTTGCACGAACCCCTTCAATACATTTTGGGGCAGGCAGATTTTTACGGTCTGAAATTCAAAGTCAATCCCTCCGTGTTAATTCCGCGCCAAGAGACGGAAGAGTTGGTGTATTGGGTGTTGGAAACAACCGAAAGAACCGGGAAAACGAATTTGAAAATTCTAGATATTGGAACAGGCAGCGGATGCATCGCCATAAGCTTAAAGAAGAAAATGCCGGGCCTACAGATGACCGCTATTGATGTAAGTGTGGCTGCTTTGGCAGTAGCTAAGAAAAACGCGGCTTGGAATGGGGTAGAGGTGGAGTTTATTCCGGCAAATATTTTAAATGAAAGCGATTGGCAGAAAGTAGGACGACAAGATATAATCGTCAGCAACCCGCCCTACATTACAAAAGAGGAATCTCCGTTATTGTCCAAAAATGTAAAAGATTATGAGCCTGCGTGCGCCCTTTTTGTGCCCGGCGAAAATCCATTGACTTTCAGTGAAAAAATCGGCGATTTCGCATTACAAAAACTTTCGAATGGAGGTTTTTTATTTTTTGAAACCAATCCATTTTACGCCGAGAATACGTTGAAAATGCTTTCGGCAAAAGGATTCAAAAATGGAAAATTGAAGCAGGACATCAACGAACGGGACAGGATGATTAGAGTTGTTAAATATTGGCAATGAATTACCTGAGAATCATAACCCAGTCTCACCTTCTCCCTTCTACCCTCCAGCCTTCTTAGTCTTGGCAAAGCCTTTGTCCAAAAGCAATTGCAACACTTTGTCCCGGTGATTTCCCTGGACGATAATTTCTCCGTCTTTCACCGACCCACCGGCACCGCATTTCGTTTTCAAAAATTTTCCCAAATCCCGGAGTTTCTCCTCCGAACCGACGAAGCCGGAGATGAGGGTTACCTCTTTTCCTCTGCGCAGCCTTCGGTCTAGAAAAATTCGAAGGATTTGTTTTTCCGGCGCGAGTTCATCGGCATCACCCAAATCTTCCTGTTGGGAATAATCAAAATCTGGGTTTGTCGAATAGACCACACCGCTTCGATTTTTATTTTTCTTTCCCATAAAAAGTTGATTTCTGATTGTCGAAAATTCTTCAATTTATTCCAGTCGTTTTTTTATAGACCTTTAAACATCATTTTAATTTACAGATAATAAGGGAAGCACTGAATTAACAAATAAAAAAAATAACTATTTAAAATCACCGTTTATACAAGCATAAAAAAAACAATTATGCACCTTGAACCAAAATGGGGGAAAGCTGCCCGCAGCCGTCGCCGAAAAGCATTCTTTTATACTTTTGCATTTCATCTAGCCCTATTCGGCTGCCTTCTTTTGGCAATGCATTCTCCAAAGAATGACTACCTCCCCGAATTTATAAAAGATTGGTTGGGCTTGGAAAAGGTTGAGGAGGTATTGCCTTCCAAGCCGATTCCCTGACCCCTTTTTTTGCTTTTTATAATCGAGTTTACAATAAAGCTGTTCAACATGCTGTCCCAGCAAATTCGCAACTCATTGATTAAAGCAAATTTTAAAACCCTGAAGGCTAGTGCTTCCACGCTATTTTCAAAAAAGTCCATGCAATTCTGCCTGAACCAAATTGACCACCTGCCCTAGTTCTTCCGGGTTGTTTTTAAAATCAACCTTATCAGCATTGATTATCAACAACTTGCCTTCCTTGTAATTTTGAATCCAATTTTCGTAACGTTCATTAAGCAATTTGAGGTAATCGAGACTCATGTTTCCCTCGTAATCCCGGCCTCTGTCTTGGATGTGAGAAACGAGGGTCGGAATACTTGCCTTTAGATAAATTAATAAATCCGGCGCCTGAATTTGAGAAGACATCGTTTTAAATAAATCGAAATAATTGTCAAAATCCCGGCTGCTCATCAGCCCCATATCGTGAAGGTTTGGGGCGAAAATATAGGCATCTTCATAAATGGTCCGGTCTTGAACGACTGTGTGGTCGCCATTTAAAATTTTTAAAATTTGGCGGTAACGATTATTTAAAAAGTAAATTTGCAGATTGAACGACCACCTTTGCATATCGTTGTAGAAGTCGCTGAGGTAGGGATTGTCATTAGTTGACTCAAAATGGACATCCCATCCGAAGTTTTTGCCGAGTTGCTCGCAAAGGGTCGTTTTTCCAGCGCCAATATTACCGGCTATGGCGATGTGTTTTATTTCAGGTTTTTTTTGTCCGTTCATAGAAAGCAGTTTTTTAGAAGTTCCACTTGACCCGGCAAAAATTATTTTTTTGGGAGATAGGAGAACCCTTTAGTAGGAAACAGACCGTGAAATATTAGAGGCCATTGCGAGTGACGCCTTAAATTGGCAACTTCATATTTCCGTTTTTAATTTTATCCCGGTCAAGGGAAGACAGGCACGAAAATATTAAAATTGTTTCACTGTTTCATCCTTTGTTCGGTGTCAATTGAAAACCAAGAAGCACGACAAGCATGAAATACCCGTTTAACGGAATTTTATAACCAATCATCCAATTTATTATTATGAATATAGACCAAAAGCTAATTTCGCGGCTCGAAGAATTAGCCAAGCTTGAACTTTCAGAAAAAGAAAGGACGCAATTGAGGAAGGATTTAAATGAAATTTTAACAATGGTTGAAAAGCTTAAGGAATTAGATACCGAATCAGTTGAACCATTAGTTTATATCAGCGAGGAAGTCAATGTTTTGCGGGATGATGAAGTTAACAATCAGCTTAGCCGGGAAGAGGCTTTGTCCAATGCACCAGACCGAAATGACCAATTTTTCAAAGTGCCTAAAGTGATTGATATTCAAAAAAAATAAGGTACCTAGATGAATTTTATGCTATAATGCTGTAATTGAAGCATTACAACATTATCGCATTAAAAATACTAGAACCGAAAATTTAAACTTTATGACACCAATTATTTCTGTCAAACATTTGAAGAAGGCCTACCTGATGGGTTCTACCATCGTCAACGCCCTTCAAGACATTTCGCTGGATATTTTTAATAATGAATATGTGGCAATGATGGGGCCTTCCGGTTCCGGGAAATCGACTTTGATGAACCTGATTGGTTGTCTGGACACCCCTACTTCAGGTGAATATTTTCTCAATGGCACGAATGTGAGTACGATGGGCGACAGTGAGTTGGCGGATGTTCGGAATCACGAAATCGGGTTTATTTTTCAAACCTTTAATTTACTGCCCCGATTGACCGCCCTGGACAATGTTGCCTTACCCCTGGTGTACGCAGGCATAGGAAGAAGCAAGCGGGTGGAAAAAGCCCAGGAAGTATTGGATTCCGTCGGCCTCGCAGACAGGATGGACCATAAACCCAATGAATTGTCGGGAGGTCAACGGCAACGCGTAGCCATTGCGAGGGCATTGATAAACGATCCAACTATCATTTTGGCCGATGAACCTACAGGAAACCTGGACTCCAAAGTTTCTTATGAAATCCTCGAAATTTTAAACCGGATTCACAAGGCAGGTAATACGATTATTCTAGTGACCCACGAACCGGATATTGCGCAACAGGCACACCGAATTATCAGGCTGAGGGATGGTTTAGTTGAGTCCGACGAGATTAATGAAAATATTATGCAACCGGCTGGTTCCTGAGGTGGAGGAGTGGGGGAGTGGGGGCATGAATTCCACTCCCTGATTTGAAGGGCAAAGCAGGAGGAACAATATCCTTCCTTTTCAATTCATAATCTTCTAAACTTCCAGGGTTTTTGGTCCTTTGGAAGTTTTGTATTTTTAGCCAAATTTTTTTCAATGGCTTTTAAGATATACACTAAAACGGGTGATAAAGGCGAAACGGGGCTTTTTGGCGGAAAACGGCTGCCTAAAAACCATTGTCGAATTGAAGCTTACGGAACGGTTGATGAGCTAAATTCTTTTGTGGGGCTTGTTAGAGACTGTGTATCAGAAAAAGTTGTCCGGGCCTCTTTAAGAGAAATTCAGGACAGGCTTTTCACCATAGGCGCCAATTTGGCCAGAGACCCTTCCCAATTGACAACTACACTCGATATTGGCGAGAAAGATGTCCAACTTCTTGAAAATGAGATAGATGAGATGAATGAATTTTTGTCTCCATTGAAAAATTTTGTCCTTCCAGGTGGGAATACCACCGTTTCTTTTTGCCATCTAGCCCGTTGTGTTTGTCGCAGGGCGGAACGCATGGTTGTCGCCCTGAGTGTGAAGGAAACTGTGGAACCCATTTTGATAGTTTACCTCAATCGGCTGTCCGATTATTTATTTGTGTTGAGTCGTAAGTTAGGCAAGGATCTTGGTGCCGAAGAAATTGTTTGGAGACCGCGGACGTAAACCAGGAGTCCGAAATTTATGCGCCCCAACGTGTCGAACCATAAAATTATGAATGTAAAATTGAAATCGATATTGGACCGCTTGCCCGAAATTGCCAAATACGGCTTAGTGCTTGGTGTAATTATTTTCATAAGTTTTCTCTTCCCAAACAATGTGAAATTCAAGTATGAATTTGTTCAGGGACAAAGTTGGCGATACGATGATTTAACCTCGCCTTTCGATTTTGCCATCAAAAAAACCGATGCCGAAATTCAGGCGGCAACAGCCGAAATTGAAAGGGAATTTTCTCCTTTTTATCAACTCAATCCGCAAATAGCCAAAACGCAAAAAAAATCGTTCAAAAATGCTTTCGACCAACAACTGGAAAGCGTCCGGGCAGACCCACAATTCAACGACGTGCTTCGGCACCGTGACCGTTATCTTCGATATGGGAACCAGTTTTTGGACAAAATATACAACCGGGGAATCATTCAAGTAGCGGAGGAACACCAGGACCGTGGAAAAGATTTTGTCATCAACGCAGTGACAGGGAATACCATTCAAAAACGAACTTTGCAAAACGTTTGGGATGTCGAAAAGGCAAAAGAAATGCTCACGGATTCCCTTCCCCATAGCAGATTGTACGTTCCGGAGTTTCTACTTTACGTATTACCCGAAATGATTGTTCCAAATATGTTTTACAATGACAGCCTGACCGCTAACGAAAAACAACGATTGTTGGGTGAAATCGCTACTACAAAAGGGGCGGTAAAAAAAGGAGAGTTGATTATCCCCAAAAATGGAATCGTAACCGCTGATATATATCAAAAGTTGGTTTCCTTTCGAGAAAAATATGAAGAAGAAGTTTCTACGCGCGAATCCTACCTCGGCGTTTTCGGCGGATATTTTTTGCTGACCAGCCTGATTTTGGGTGTTTTCCTGATGTATTTGAATGCCTACGCAAAAATGGTTTTGCAGCGATTTTCGCGGCTTATTTTCATCCTTCTTTGGTTGGTGATTTACAGCTATTTGGTGTTTGCCATTGAAAAAACGAATAGCCTGAGTTCTTACATGATTCCCTTCTGCATTGTGCCGATTGTCATCAAACACTTTTTTACTGACCGGCTTGCTTTTTTTGTCCACATTATCGTAGTGCTAATTGCAAGTTTCTTATCCTCATTGGGTTATGAGTTTACCTTCATTCAAATATTAGCCGGAATAGTAGCTGTCCTTGCTATTGCCGATGCCCGGAACTGGTCCAAATTTTTCAAGTCGGTATTTTACATTTTCTTAGCCTATGCCGGTGCCTTCCTTGGCTTGTCGCTGATTCAGGAAGGCTCCTTTTCTACCGTGGACTGGTCAATTTACAGTTGGCTTTTTTTAAATGCTTTTCTCACCATTCTGGCTTTTCCGATGATTCCCCTTTTGGAAAGGCTATTTGGCTTCACCTCTTCCATTTCACTTGTAGAATTGTCAGATATGACCCGCCCCCTGCTAAAAGATTTGGCTTTGAAAGCCCCGGGAACTTTGCAACATTCCCTTCAGGTGGCTAATCTTTCTGAAGCTGCCGCCGACGAAATTGGGGCAGACCCCCTGCTCGTTAAAGTGGCTGCTTTGTATCACGATGTGGGAAAGACGCTGCAACCCGAATATTTTATTGAAAACCAGGGAAGTGAGAATCCGCACGAGAAGATTTCTTACCTCGAGAGTGCCAAAATTATTATCAAACACGTGACAGAGGGGATCGCCATGGCAAAAAAGCAGCACCTCCCCCAATTGATAATTGATTTTATCCGAACACATCACGGCACGACACGTGTCGAGTATTTCTATCGAAATTTTGTCAACGAAAACCCGGAAAAAGAATTT
>CAZJYF010000209.1:0-6869 GCA_964549665.1 uncultured Saprospiraceae bacterium | reverse complement strand
AGCCGTGACAGCCCCCAAACTGTATTGCCATTTACTGAAGCGAATGAAAATATAAAGGAATATCAACAGGAGGGCAAATACGGTGGCATAATAGGAACTCGATTTAATGTCGTCGGCAATAGTTGGTCCGACCTGGCTAAAGCTGGTAACATGGGTTCCGGAACCATCTGAATT
The DNA here is from genome assembly GCA_964549665.1 of uncultured Saprospiraceae bacterium. GTDB lineage: Bacteria > Bacteroidota > Bacteroidia > Chitinophagales > Saprospiraceae > CAZJYF01. The sequence goes on along the minus strand of CAZJYF010000209.1, from coordinate 6,695 downwards.
TTTGAAAGAATTGAAATCCAAATTTCCGCCAACTGCTGCGTTTATTCCCTCGTGAAGTTTGACCATGACTCTATCCTGAGCATCGTCGGCATCGTCATCTATCAAATAATCAGTCACCACATTGAAGGTATTCTCCGTATCCACCGCTTTCACAACGGGCACTTTCCCTTCAAACACTTTAGTCAAAGCATTTCGCAAAGTTTCTGCTTCCAGCTTTTGTGCTTCCGCAAACTCAACATTATAGGAATATCCACCTTTAAAATCGACTCCAAGGTCGAAGCCCCGGAAAAAAAGCATCGAAACAAGACCTGCCAGTATAATGGCCCCCGAAAAGGTGTAGGCAATTTTTCGTTTTCCTATCCAATTGAAGTTGATTTTGGTGAAAGCATTTTTAGAAACACCCGTCCAAAAGCCAATACTCCTATCTTTTTTGACCCACCAATCAATCATTATCTTGCCAACTAAAACGGCAGTAAATAAGGAAGAAAGAACGCCAATTATCAAAACAACTGCAAAACCTTTGATGGGGCCTAAACCAAAGTATGCCAAAACGAAAGCGGTCAAAATGGTGGTCACATTCGCGTCAATAATGGCCGAGTAGGACTGACTGAAACCAGCCTGAATGGACATCAGTAGGGACTTGCCCCCTCTCAATTCTTCCCGAACCCGCTCGTAAATGATGACATTCGCGTCTACCGCCATACCAATGGTCAAAACAATCCCAGCAATCCCCGGCAAAGTCAATACCGTACCAAAAGAAGCCAAAGCTCCGAATATGAAGAACAAATTCAAAAACAATGCGAGGATGGAGACAAAACCCGCCCCTCCATAATACAGAATCATAAAAGCAAGAACCAGCAAAAAACCCACCCCTAGGGCTTCCATACTTCTATTAATATTATCGGCTCCAAGAGAAGGACCAACAAGAGATTCTTGAATAATCTTTGTTCTCGCAGGTAGTTTCCCAATTTCCAGAATTTTGGCTAAGTCATTAGCTTCTTGAGCAGTAAAACTGCCGCTAATGGAAGAGTTTCCACTCAAAATGGGGGAATTCACTCTTGGGGCAGAAACTACCTCATCGTCTAATACGATGGCTATTTGGCGATTGTTATCCGTAAAAGCTTTTTGGGTCATTCGACCCCAAATTTGTGCACCGGTCTGGTCCATACTCAAACTAACCTGCATTTGACCGGTCGTTGGGTCAGGTGATGCTTTTGCACTGGTCACATGGTCTCCTTCAAGCGGAGCTGTTTCTTTGCCACGCTCTAATTTCATGGCATACAATTCGTAATATTCGCCTTCCGGCTTATCCGTAAGCGAATAATTAACCGGATTTTTTGACCACAGAAATTTCACGCTCTTTGGAAATAGCTCCTTGACTCCTGGACGTTCTAGCATTTCCATGATGGGTTTGCGCTTATTTTTTTCCGCATTTCCCATCACGGCCAAACCGCCGCCACCCAACTGCAACATGTCGAACAAGGGACCTTGGTTCTGGGATTGTTCATCAAAAATGGTGTCCGTGCTGACAATTTTTGTACTATCAATATTGCCCAAAGAATCTGTGGCAAAAACGGTATCTATCCTGGAAAAGCTGCGGACATCTTCTTTCTCCCCCTTTTCCATTTTTTTCAGCTTATCATTGGCAATAATTAAAGCCTGCCGAATGCTTGGATTCACATCCGTCGTTCGATATACGTTCCAGAATTCAAGTTTTGCGGCAGCCTGCAAAAAGTTCCTTGCCCGTTCTGGATTGTCAATTCCGGGAAGTTCAACGATAATCAAATCTCGGCCGACATCCAAAGAGACATTGGGTTGCATAACCCCCAGCTTATCAATCCGTTCCTTGAGCAATTTAAAGGTCAAATCGACGGTTTCATTGGCTTTTTTGCGAATCGCTCTGGTCACATCGCCATCGGAAGAATGGAGGTTTAAGCTGGCAGAAGAGGTAAAGGTTTCGTTCTTCCTAAAAACGGAATACATAGTCTTCCCATTGGCAACCTCATTCCATGCTTCCGCAAACAGAGTCACAAAATCTGCTTGGGCGCTTTTTTGGGCTTCGGTGGCTTTTTCCAGGGCTTTTTCGAAAGTAGGGTCTTTGCTATCGTTGGCCAGTGCCTTGATAAAATCCTTCAAATCGACTTGCAATACGACGCTCATACCTCCCTTCAAGTCAAGCCCTAAAGCCAATTGCTGACCCTTCAGTTCTTGATAGGTATATGATTTTAAAAGCGGAATTCGAAATATTTTTTCGCTGGACATGGAGTCCAGAAAGGCTGTTTTTGCTGCTTTGTAGGCAGCTCTTTGCTCCGGTCCCTCCTCTGGATTGGCGATGCTACGGGCATAAACCTCGGCATTTTTCTCAACTTTCCGCGTCGGGAAATTGAAAAGAAATTGGACGAGCGTTACCAACACCATCACCACCAGAAAGAACTTTACGACACCTTTTCCCTGCATGATAACAAAGTTTTAAAAAATTAAAAAAATGCGTTAGAGGTAAAATATTATTGCCAAATTGTTTACTTGCCAAATGGCTGTCAATCAGTACCTTGAATGGAAAATTCAACTCTACAAATGAAAAACAATTTAACGATTTCGAAATGTTTTCGAAAAAAACTCCGCAAATATACGCCTTTTACTGAAAAAGACGATTCTGGTTTCTTTTTTCCAAACAATCACGCACCCCAAGCAATTTTCACAAAAATAGTTTTTGAAGGTGACTCTTTTCAATAAAATCGCCTCCTATTTTAATAAAAACCAAAAATATAAAAAGTGAACTTCAAGGTAGTAACGCTTTTTATAAATTTTTCTTTACCTCTCAAGAAAAGGCATTTTTAAACCTTTTTCAAACCGACCATTATTTTCCAGTCTATCTATCCAGGAAACTATTTCACAATTCCCAGCATGGATATTGCTTCCGTTTTATAAGAGCGCTATTCCTTACTTTTACCTCTATGGAAAAACAACCGGAAAAATGGGAACTCATAAAGTCCGAAGAAGGCATCGATTTAAAACTTTTCAAGGTTCGATACGATTACCTTCGCAACCCCCGAAACGACAAAATCATCAAGGTCATCGTTTTAGATGGACCTGATTCGGTGAACGTGGTGCCGATTACCCAAGAAGGTGGGATTTTGATGATTGAACAGTATCGCTTTGGCATAGGAGAATACACCCTCGAAATCCCCGGTGGCATCGTAGATGGAGGAGAAAACCACCGCCAAGCAGCCGAACGCGAATTGCTCGAAGAAACCGGTTATTCCGGAGAGGCCTGGCACCATTTGGGGTCTATCCCTGCCAACCCCGTTTTCCAAAACAGCATGATTCACCATTGGCTTGTGTGGGATGTCGTCTTGACGGGAACGACAGATTTTGACGAGGCAGAAGATATCCGAATCGTAGAACTTCCATTCGAGAAGGTTCGGCAGATGATAAAAAAAGGAGAAATCAAGCATCCCCACACCCTGAATGCTTTGGTGCTGGTGCTGAACGTCATTTGAAGAGGAGGGTAGCTACGAGCTTGTTGGGGCTTTTGGTTTTGAGGGAAAAACACTACATTTTTTTATCGAGCTAAATACTCCTTTGGATTCTTTCCAAAACGCTCTGCAAATCTAGTCGTAAAATGCGATGGACTTTCAATCCCAATCTGGTAGCGTACCTCGGCGACTGAATGAAAGCGGCGGCTTTCCAATAGTTGCAGGGCTCTTTGCAGGCGCAATTCGAGGATGAATTGCACAGGTGACATGCCGGTGAGTTTGCGGAGGGTGCGGGAAAGTTGGCGGCTGCTGAAATGCAGGGTTTGCGCCAACTCTTCGACATTGAGTTGTGGGTCGTTCATTCCTTTCAGGATGTGGGCTTCAGCATCGTGCAGCAATTGCTCGTCAGCACTCAATACGGGGGATTCCTCCGGTTCGCTTTCCATTTTTGCGAAGTTGTCCCGTTCCATTTTGTTGGTCAATAAATTATGAATTCTCGCCTGCAACTCTCTGATACTGAAAGGCTTGGTCAGGTAATCATCCACTCCCAGGCGGAAGCCCCGCAATTTATCCTCCTCCATTGCGCGGGCGGTGAGCATAATAAAAGGAATGCGTTTCCATCCAGCATGTTCATTCACTTTTTGGCGAAAAGCAAAGCCATCCATGTTTGGCATCATCACATCGGAGGTGATGAGGTCAAAGGTTTGGGTTTGCAGTTTTTCGAGCGCTGCCATGCCGTCCAGGGCAATTGTGCAATGGTAATCCGTTTTCAGCCTTTGTGCGATGTATTGGCTCATTTCGGGGTTATCTTCCACGATGAGCAGGCGGGGTTTTTGACCACTCAATAGAATGGGCTTGTAGGTAGGTTCGCCTGCTTTTTTAGCAATTTCAGTTGATATTTCCACCTTTGAAGGGAGGGAAGTTTTTTCAAAAGCAGGCGTCGTTTTTTCCAAAGGCAATTCTAAGTGGAAACGACTCCCCCGGCCTAATTCACTATCCACTTTCAAATCGCCACCGAGCAGTTGTGCCAGTTCTTTTGCCAGTGCAAGGCCGATACCGCTGCCTCCCTGTAGAGAAGCATCTTCGGCAGTAGATTGGAAAAAGCGGTCGAAAATGCGGGGCAATTCTTCGGGTGCTATACCCCTGCCGCTATCCTCAATTTCTATATGAAAGACGCTTCCGTTATGAGTAGCCTTTAAACGCACATTCCCACCCGAATCAGTAAATTTTACTGCATTGGAAAGCAGGTTGTTCAAAATCTTTTCAAATTTTTCTTCATCCAGATGCACCACTAAATTGCTGGGAATATTCGATTGAAAATCCAATGTCAAACCCCGCAATTGGGCGATGGATTGAAAAGAATAAAAAATACGGCGGAAGAGCGGCAACAATGCGATTTCCTTTGTTTTGGCAGCTAGCTTGCCCGCCTCCAATTTTGATAAATCGAGAATTTCATTGACCAGGTTGAGCAGTTTTTTTGTATTGGAATGTGCCAATTGAAGATGATCTTTCAAAACACCGGGCTTCACCGCTTGCAAGGCATCTTCGAGGGGTGCAGCCACCAAAGTCAGCGGAGTTCGCAACTCATGGCTGATGTTGGTGAAAAAAGAAGATTTGAGGCGGTCGAGTTCACGCAATCTTTCGGCTTCTTTTTGTTCGATTTGGAGGGCGAGTTCGGCGACTTGTTTTTTACTGCTTTGGAGAAAGAAGAAGAAAAGAAAAATGGCTAAAGCAAAGAGAAAAGCGAAAAAACTACCAAAAAGGATTCTGTTTTGGGAATTCTTTTGGCGTTCGATTTCGAGTTGTTGATTTGAAATTTGGGTTTCTTTTTTTGACGTTTCATACTTTGCATCTGCATCAGCAAGTTTTTCTGCAAGTTCTTGATTAAAAAGAGTGTCCCTGACATCAGTTGATTCTGATAACAACTCATAGGCTTTTGAAAAATCTTTTGATTGAGCGTAGCACTGTGAAAGATATTTTAAACTAGAACTACTAATATCTTTGTTGCCCACTTGATCTGAAAGTATTAAACTTCTTTCGAGGTGTACCATTGCAGAATCACGCATCCCTATATCCAAAAATAATTGTCCTATTTCATACTCTACCATTAAGGTTAGTGATACTTCACCTGCACGATTGGCTTTGGCTAAAGACTTCCGGTAATATTTAAGAGATTGGAGGGTATCTTTTTCCACTAACCAAAAATCACCTCCAAGATTAGCGGAAGCATAGGCAACTAAAATATCATGATGAAGTTGGTCTCCAATCTCAATCGACTTTTTTAGATATTCCCGTTTTTGTCTGGAATCATCTTCAACCGTGCTTAGGCTATTGTAAGTTAAGGCAAGATGGAAAAGATCGTCTATTTGTTTATAATTCTCTAATGCTTTAAAAAAGTACTTTTTAGCGTTAAGATGGTCCTCATTTTCTAAATAAACCTTTCCAACATTGTGATAAGCACTAGCCATATCCACTTTTTTGCCGGATGCTTCACTAAGTTTTACACTTTCAAAAAAATAATCCAATGCCTGCTTATAATTGCTTTCAGATAAATGGATTAACCCCAGAACATTGAGACAATTAGCGATTCTGCTTTCCAGTTTTTCTCGTTTGGCTAATTCTAAGGCGGTTGTGATTTTTTCGATCGCCAAATCATTTTTGCCTTGAGACATCCTGGCTAAGCCTATTTCATATAATGCTTTGACAACACCTTTCCGATACTTTAGCTTTTTACCCAATTGAAATGCTTCGTCACTATACCCGAGGCTTTCTTCAGGTGCCAATTCATATAAATGGAAGGCAATATCACAAAGCAGTTCTACCTTGTTCGTATCATTTTCATAGGTGGGAAGCACTATTTTCAGACTGTCTAAAATGACAGTTTGTGGGAATAAAATTTTTGGTAAGAAAAAGAGAAAAAGGCTGGCCGCAAAAATTGTTCTTTCCAAAATCATGTTGTTCTTTTTTATAAAAAGGGTCTTGGAATCAAATAATCAAAAGTAAGATTTTCTCAGGGAACTCATGCCTTAAGCTATTTTTTACACAAAAAGGAGGATTTAAATATGACGAATTTTCCCTATGGATGAAGGGTAAATAAATGGGATTTCCCCTTCGTCGGTTTTTCGGAAAAGACCCTGCCATTGGCAATGAAACCTTTAATTCAACTCCTTTTAAACCAAATGGCGGAAATAAGAAAACATTTGTCCGATTTCAGAAAGC
>CAZJYF010000208.1:0-6970 GCA_964549665.1 uncultured Saprospiraceae bacterium | reverse complement strand
GACGTGTGCTCTTCCGATCTATTGGAGGCTGCGGGATTGCCGGATGGGGTCATCAATTTGATTTTTGTGGAGGGTCCCGTTGCCGGGGAGGTCATCTTCTCCCACCCCGATTTTGCCGGTTTGCATTTTACGGGAAGTACCAAAGTGTTTCAAAACCTTTGGAAAACCATTGGAAACAATATCCAAAATTACAAATCGTATCCACGGGTCGTCGGGGAAACCGGGGGCAAGGATTTCGTCATCGCACATCATTCTTCCGATGCGAAGGAAGTGGCCACGGCGCTTTCACGGGGAGCTTTTGAATATCAGGGTCAAAAATGTTCGGCTGCTTCGAGGGCGTACATCCCTTCAAATCTTTGGCGGGATATCAAAAAATTTCTGCTCGAAGATTTGAAATCTTTCAAAATGGGTTCGCCCGAGGATTTTACCAATTTCATCAACGCCGTCATCGATGAAAAGGCATTCGACAGCATCAGCGGCTATATTGCCGCGGCAAAAAAGGATGATTCCGTAGAAATTTTGGCAGGAGGCGGCTGCGATAAATCGAAGGGCTATTTTATTGAACCGACGGTTTTGGTGACAAGCGACCCCAATTACCGGGCGCTTTGTGAAGAAATTTTCGGGCCCGTGTTGACCATCTATGTTTACGATGAAAAGAAATACGAGGAGACGCTTGATTTACTAGATAACACTTCTCCTTATGCCCTGACAGGCGCCGTTTTTGCCCGCGAGCGAAAAGCTATAATTACCGCCACCGAAAAATTGCGCCATGCTGCCGGCAATTTTTACATCAACGACAAACCAACGGGTGCGGTCGTCGGTCAGCAACCCTTTGGCGGGGCAAGAGGGTCCGGCACCAACGACAAAGCGGGTTCCGTTTTGAACCTCTATCGTTGGGTTTCTCCCCGAACGATAAAGGAAAATTTTGTGCCGGTCAAAGATTATCGCTATCCTTTTTTGGAGGAAAGTTGATTGCAGTAGGAAGTGGAAAATTTCCAGTTGGCAGTTTTATTTCATTGGTTTTCAACAAGTTGTGGGAAAGAATCCGTTTGCGATTAAGGGAATGCCAATTATATTTTTATCTTGTTCGAAATCTTTGAGGTCCTTTAATTCCTTAATTTTTCTTTTGAATAAATCATAGTTTAGCTTAATGTGAATTTTCAAAATATCCTCCCACTTTATAAAAAACAGATTCCGATTGATTATTTCCAACTTTTTTCCATCGTTAAGTTCTTTGTGATATTTTTCAGGAATAGGGTAGTTTCCCCGTCCCCAATTATCTAGCTGCTGAGATTGGTTCTTGCCTTTTGTTAAAAGATACTTTTCATTAAAGTAAACTTTGCTGCCATTGCTGCTAAGCTTCCAATTTTGGTACGACTCACTGTATAGCAAGACAGGGAAGATTTTCTGTTTATCACAGAATTTAAATTTTGATTTTTTTTTCATTTCTTCAATGTGAAGGTAATTTCTGATTATTTCCTTTTTAACATCGGGGCTATTTGCATCTGTAAAAGCTTTTACTTCCACCGGCAATATCACATCCTCGTTCCATAATATAAAATCAATCTCTGACTTGTCATCTACCTTATAGTCTTCAAGATGCAGGAAAAAATAGTGTTTTAAATTGGAAAAGCTTTCCTTGCTGACTTTATGAAAATTTTCTAAAAAATTGACAAATTCATTAACACCTGAATAGTCCCGAAAAACAGAATCATTGATAATTGTCTGCGAAAGGTAACGCACTGTAATTCCATTTTCCCTTCTTGGATGGGTTTCCATTTTTTTTTGATTTTTTCTGTCCATTAACTGACTCCTGTTACACTATTTTATTCTATCACACCTCCCACCATCATACCGTCACACCCCCGCACCATCACACCCTTCAATTCATCGAAGTCAGCTTTTGGGTCTTTTCGTCAATATCCGAAAGGATCTTTTTCAGCTTGGCTGAGGACGGGCGGGGGGCTTTGGCGTTCATAATTTTGCCTTCCGGGTCAACCAAAATAAAGCGGGGGATGCCCTCGATGAGGTAATCTTTGCAAATTCCGGAATCCCAGGCATCATCTGCCAAAAGTTGAACCCCCTTCATTTTCTTTTCCGTGACCATTTTCTCCCAGGCTTTTTTGTTCTTGTCAATGGAGATGCTGGCAAAAACGATGCTGTAATTGTCCATGTATTTATCCTCCAGTTTTTCCAAATGGGGTAGTTGTCTCAGGCAGGGCCCGCACCAAGTTGCCCAAACGTCGATGTAAACGTATTTTCCTTTGAAATCGCGGAGGCTTACCTCGTCGCCGTCAATATTTGGATAGGAAAAACCGGGGGCAATTTCACCCTTTGCGAGGGATTGCCATTTTTCGTATTGTTCTCCGATTTCGGTTTTGAATTTATCATTGGTGCAGTTTTCGTTAAAGGTCGCCATTACTTCCTGCGGAATATCCGCGCCTTTCGAATAAAGTTGGTCTTTCAAAAGGAGAAAGTAACCGTAGTTTTTGATTTTGGCGTTTTTTGAAGCATCCGCAATAGCTTGAAGATGCGCTTTGACCAAGCCATTTTGGTCATCTTTTAAAGTCGCATCGCTATTGTAGCGTTCTTCGGCTTTAAAGCTGAAATAATCGGTGACAAAATTTTTGAAATCGGAAACCATCATCAGACTTCCGTCATCCAAACTTGCCCCGTTCAGAAAGTTGTAATAATCGTGGCTTACCGCAAAATTTTGGTCATTCGAATAATATTTGTGGTATTCTGGGTACTTCAATTTATGGTTGTAAGTGCGGTAAAGCAACGAAGCTCGTTCCCATTTCAAAAAACCGGGATTCACGCCTGGATGTTTGGCCTCGAAATCCTTCAAATTAGCGGTCATCTGCAATTTAATGTCGTCGAGTTTGGCTGTAAAAGCGGGTTCATTTAGTTTGAATATCGCCACGAAATCTTTCATTAATTGTTCATCCAACAGATATTTGCTCATCAGGTAATTGTTTTCCGCGCTACCTTTGCCTTCAAATTTTAAGGTTTCATCGAATTGGTCGGTATTCAGAGAAAGGCTCATTTTGTCACCGGGCTTGAGAAAAATGGTGGCATATTCCCCGCCGTGATTGAAGCGGAAGTAGCCGGGTTTTTCGATTTCAAAATGCAGCGCAAATTTGCCATTTTCCAAGCTAGCTTCAAATTTGTGATCCCCATTTGAAATTGTTGCGATATCGCCTTTGGGATTTTCAATAGTGCCCGTCACGCTGACTTCCTTGGTTGTATTCCCGTCGGAAGAGCTTGTTGAATCGCAAGCGATCAAGAGAAAGGCTGGCAGAAAAATCAATAATTTTTTCATAAAAAAAAGGATGGTTGGAAAGTTTGAAAAGTTTGAGAAACTTTAAGTCGAAACAAAAATAACGAAAAAGAGTGGGCATTATTCAATAAAGTATTCGATTTTATCAACTATGTTTTTATTTAAAAATTTTGATGGCAAATTTCACAGAAGTAACCTGAAAATTTTGACTTGTTGGAACGGGTAGTTTTCTTACTTTTGCATGCAAAATGTTGCTTGTGTTCAAAAGTATAGGAATTCAAATCCCACACTTCCAACACACCGACAACCAATAAACCGTCATACCAACAAATATGGCTCGAATAATTCAATTGAGAGAAGCATTGCGAGAGGGCATGTCGGAAGAGATGCGGCGCGACGCTAATGTATTTTTGATGGGGGAAGAAGTTGCGCAATACAATGGCGCGTACAAAATCAGCAAAGGCATGTTGGCTGAATTTGGCCCGCAGCGGGTTATCGATACGCCGATTGCAGAACTCGGTTTTGCCGGAATTGGTGTGGGCGCTGCGATGAACGGATTGCGTCCGATTGTGGAGTTTATGACCTGGAATTTTGCGGTATTGGCCTTTGACCAGATTGTGAACAACGCAGCAAAAGTCCTTTCTCAATCTGCCAGTGAATTTAGCTGTCCCATCGTTTTTCGCGGGCCGTCCGGTGCCGCCGGGCAATTGGCGCAGCAGCATTCCCAATCCTTCGAGAGTTGGTTGGCAAACTGCCCTGGTTTGAAGGTCGTTTCATGCATTGACCCGCACGACGCGAAAGGCTTGCTTAAATCGGCTATTCGCGATGACGACCCGGTTTGCATGATGGAGTCGGAAGTTTTGTACGGACTGAAAGGGGATGTGCCCGAAGAGGAGTACTTGGTGCCAATTGGCCAAGCTTCCGTTCGGAAACAAGGAACGGACGTGACCCTCGTTTCTTTCAATAAGATGATGATCGAAGTGCAGAAAGCGGCAGAAGAATTGGAAAAAGAGGGGATTTCGGCAGAGGTGATTGACTTGAGAACTATCCGCCCTCTCGATTTTCAGACTATTGTCGCTTCCGTTAAAAAAACGAACCGCCTCGTGGTGGTTGATGAATCTTGGCCCTTTGCGGGCGTATCTGCCGAGGTGGCTTACGAGATTCAAAAATACGCCTTCGACTATCTCGATGCCCCGGTCACGAGGGTCAATTCTGCTGATACCTCCCTGCCCTATGCCGCCGTTTTGGTGGAAGCCTATATGCCCAACCCGGCGAAAATAATTAAGGCAGTTAAAGACGTGATGTATTTAAAAGTATAGACTGCTCGGGAGGATTTGCAATCCGACCAAACGGGGCAGGTCGGATTGCAAATCCTCCCGAGCAGTTGGGGTAGATATCCAAGTGGGAAAGATTTTCAAAATCTTTCCCATTTCAGCATCTCACAAAACGGCTAAAGCCCTCTCCAAATCTTCCATCAGCCATTCCGGCTTTTCCAGCCCGATGTAAAATCGCAGCATATTCCACGGCAGGGTAGAGTCCTCTTTTCCCGGCACCTTGTAAAAGCCAGCTATCGGCACGACAAGCGACTCATGCCCACCCCAGGAAACCGCCAACAGGAAGCGTTTCAAGCTATGAAAAAAGTTTTCGACGGCTTCGATATTTTCCGCTTTTAGATAGACCGAGAAAAGCCCGGCACATCCTGTCATCTGTTTTTTTGCCAATTCGCATTGAGGGAAAGAGGGCAAAAAGGGAAAGAGAACCCGCTCCACTTTCGGATGGTTTTCCAAAAATCCGGCGATTTTCAAGGCGCTTTCAAAACTTCGCTGAACCCTTAATTCAAACGTTCGCAAACCTCTGATAATCAGGAAGGCATCGTGTGGGGAAATGATGCCCCCCAAGGTCATGAACTCTGCGTCGAAGATTTTTTTCACCATTTCTTTGGACCCACAAAGCACTCCATTTACCACGTCGCTGTGCCCGTTGATATACTTCGTGCCGGTATGCATCACGATGTCAATTCCAAATTTGGCGGGTTGTTGAAAAAGGGGGGTGCAATTGCTGTTGTCGATGCAGGTGACGATGTCGTGCTTTTTCGCTAATGCGGCGCAGGCGGACAGGTCTTGCAATTCGAAAGTCATCGAATTGGGGCTTTCCAAAATGAGTAGTCGGGTATTGGGCTGAATGGCGTTTTCGATGTTTTCGATTTTACAGGCATCCACAAAAGTATGGGAAACGCCAAATCGGGGCAGGAAATTGGTCAGTAGGGTTTTGGTCCAGGAATAGGGAGCGTCCACACAGACGATGTGGTCTCCTGCGCTGACGTTTGCAATGACCGCCGCAGCTATGGCACCCGCCCCGCTACCAAAAACGAGCGCGTCTTCCGTGCCTTCCATGGCGGCCAGTTTTTTGCGGAGGATTTCAACCGTCGGGTTGTTTCCCCGGGTGTAAATGTGGCTTGCGAGTTCGTCGGAAAAGGCCAACCGAAAGTCATCGAGGGTGTCGAAGGCAAAGTTGCTCGATTGAATTATCGGCGGGGCCACGGCATTAAAATAGCGGCTTCTGTCTTCGCCAAGTTGGAATAGAATTTCACTCAGGTGCATAGAAAAGGAGGTTGTTGATAAAAAGAGAAATTTAAAATTTAAAAGTGCGGACAGTCCCTATTTTTGTTCAATAAATTCTTCAATTTATTTTCACAACTTTACAAAATTATGTTTGAAATTCATCTTTCAGGAAAACTTGATTTCACCTGTCAAATAGGTCACCGCTTGGCCGCTTATGGTGACTCGTTCTCCCAGAAGTTTGCATTTTAAATCGCCGCCTCTTTTGGAGATTTGTTTCGCGATAAGCTCCTCTTTGTCAAGTCGTTGTGCCCAATAAGGAGTCAGAGTAGTGTGTGCCGAACCGGTCACGGGGTCCTCGTCGATGCCTGCATTCGGGAAGAAGCAGCGAGACACAAAATCCACCTCTTTCCCGGGGGCAGAAACGATGGTTCCCCGTCCTTTTAATTGGGTTAAAATATGAAAATTGGGCCGTAAATTTTCCACCCCGGATTGGTCCTTTACGATAACCAGGTAATCCTCCCTTCCGAGAAGACATTCCTCGACTTCAATTTGAAATGCTTCCGAAATGGGTTTTGGCGTTTCTACTTTTTGGAGTTTGTCGGTTGGGAAATTCAGGCTGTAAAAGTCGCCTTTTTTTGTGACGCTCAACTTCCCGCTTTTTGAATAAAAAACGATTTCTTCCTTTTCGAAATTCAGGTGCTGAAACAATACGTGGGCCGAAGCCAAAGTAGCGTGCCCGCATAAATCAACTTCCATGGTGGGCGTGAACCACCGGAGGTCGAACTCCGTCTCGGTTTTCACAAAAAAGGCCGTTTCGGACAAATTGTTTTCGGCAGCAATATTTTGCAGAACTTCTTCGGGCAGCCAATTTTTCAATGGGCAGACCGCCGCCGGGTTTCCGGCAAAAAGGCGATTGGTGAAGGCATCTACCTGGAAGATTTTCAACCGCATAGTCCAGAATTTAAATTTGGAAAAAACTGTTTGCAAAGTAGCAATTTTCTAAAAAAGGGGCGACTTATTTTCAGGAATGGTCTGAATCGCGAATGTTGTGGATTTTTGGATTTCGATAAAAAGCCCCCTCTTTGGAATTGGAAAAAAATAAATTGAGCAATTTGAGGGCTGACTCCCA
>CAZJYF010000207.1:3632-6976 GCA_964549665.1 uncultured Saprospiraceae bacterium | reverse complement strand
TCATAGCATCGGCTGGAAAATATACCGGTCATCATAATCCACCTCGAATGCCTTCAAAAATTCCACATATTCCTCCAAAAACCTTTTCTTTCGATGATGAACTTCTTGATTCTCGATATACCGACAAACCTGTGGCACTTGGGATTTGGTATAAGAAAAAGCACCGAATCCTTCCTGCCATCGAAATTTTCCCCGAACAAATCCCCTCCGATTTATCCATTTGGATGAGTCTTCTTTTACCTGTTGCATCAAATCAGAAAGCGATTGCTTCGGTCGCATCCCGAAAAAAGCATGTATGTGGTCCGGCATTCCGTTTATTTTCAATAATTTATGGTCATAATTTTGGATAATGCCAGTGATGTATTTGTACAATTCATCTCTCCATTCTTTGGCGATAACAGCATCCCTGTATTTCACGGCAAAAATTGCTTGAATGTGAATTTGGGTATAGGTGTTCGCCAAAACATGTTATTTTATTCAATAATTCGGCTAAATATTGCGTCCCTAACGGGACTGCGGTTCATTGGGGGCATTCATTGCTACCTATATTATGTCCCTAACGGGACTGTCGATGGCGGTTGAATTGGCTTGCAACTACTACTACCGATATTGCCTCCCTAACGGGACGACACACCAAGTCATCAATCATCATTCTTCATTCCAAAACCTTCCTCCCCACCAAATTATTGGTTTTTAATTCAATCACATAAACCTCCTCTTCCGAAGGCACCTTGCCCTCGTAGAGATTGAACAAATGCCTTTTGTATTTTTCAAGGACAATTTTTGGAGCTACTTTCATGGAAGGCGTCAGGGTATTCTTTTCGAGCGACAATTCGTCATCAACGATGGCGGCAGCTTTAATTTTGGCAAACTTTTGCCTAATTCCACAATTGGCATCGTGCAGGCAACCCGTTAGGCACTTGCTCAATTCGTTCAAATTGCGGGGGCAAAAACAGCCATCGAAGGGCGACACCTCGTAATCGGGGTTGTCCAGCATCTTTTTGTTGGGGAAAATCAAGGCGACGGGATATTCCTCCCCGCTGCCCGCTACGATCGCATAGGAGACGTAGTGGCACTTCAATTCAATCAGTTTCTCCAAATCCGTCGGCACGACCTTCTCCCCATTGGACAGCTTGAAAATCCGGTCTTTTCGGGAAATCAGCTTCAAGCCCGTTTCCGTAATCTCGCCCACATCCCCAGTTCGAAACCAACCGTCTTCCGTAAAAATGCCCTCGTTTGCTTCATCGTTTTTGTAATAACCCACCATAACGTTCGGTCCTTTCACCAGAATTTCGTCCTCCGCCCCGATGCAGATGCTGACGCCCGGAATGGGTTTGCCTACTGCGCCGGTTTGCCTTTTCACGGAGGGGTCGGTCAAGGTGCAGCAGGGCGAAGTCTCCGTCAGCCCCCAGCCCTCAATGACCGGAATTCCCCTTTCCTCGAATTCATTCGACAGCCTTTCGGGCAAAGCAGCGGCGGCTGTAAAGATGAATTTCAGTCCCGAATTGAAGAGCAAATCCTCCGCCTTCCGGTCACCCCTTGCCTGTTCAACCAAGGATTGATAGACCTTTGGCACGCTAAAAAAAACAGTTGGCTTTACCAAACTCCAGTTCGCCATTATCATGGCTGGGTCACGGCCAAAGCTAGATTCCAAGTGATAGGTTGCCCCGTGGTAAAGAGCCGAAAACAGCTCAAAAATACCCCCGAAGCTATGATGCCAGGGCAGGTACGAAAGGAAGCGGTCGTTTTCGCCGAGGTCCCAAATCAAATCGAGCGCCGCTTGTTGGGAAAGAATATTTTGATGCGTCAACTGCACACATTTGGGCGTTCCCATCGTGCCGGAAGTGTACATGTTGAGGCATATTTCATCGTCCGACTTGTCAAAATTGAGCGTCTCTGTCTTATCCGGTTTATCTTCCAACAAGGCTGTGAAAGGAATCAAATTAGGAAAGTGCTCATGCTGTATGGCATCAAAAGCAAAAATGTGCTCGAGTGAAGTAGCCGTTCCATTTGGATTGCTCCCATCTCCTGGACTTAGATTGTCCAACTGCACTTTTCCGGCTACTGCCAAGAATCGGGCATCGGAATGGCCGATGAGCAATTCGGCGGTCTCTTTTTTAAAATACGCAAAGATGGGTACGGCTATTCCCCCCGAAGCCATAACCGCCAATTCCATTTCCAACATTTCCAGGCGATTAGGTGAGAACAGTACCATTTTATCGCCCTGGGAGAAACCAAATCGTCGCAGGTTAAAAGCAATAGTCTCAATATTTTTGTAAAAATCTACCCAACAAATTCCCTCGTATTTACCATCTTGGTTCTTTTCCTTGAAAACAGTTCGGTCGCCGAAACTGCTCACATTGCGTTGCAGCATCAGACTGATATTCTGAAAATTCCCAGGAAATTTTTTGTTTGAAGAAAGAATTTGCATGGTTTTCTTTGTTGAAATCATCTCCAGAAAAAAAGTCAATAAATTATTAACTAACAACTACTGCTTTCTTTTCCTTCAACTTAAAATACCTGTATCCGCCCCACAAAGCAGCTCCCACCGCCCCCGAATAAATAGAATCCGGGTGGGTGATAATCTCGAAGTTGCGTTTTTGTCCCGAGCACAGTTCCGTCACGGCCTGAATCATGCCTGCGTTCATGGCCATGCCCCCCATCAGGGCAACGGGTGATTCTGCTTTCAAGGATGACAACAAGCGCACGACTCTGTTGGCGACGGAAAGGTGGATGCCTTTGATGATATTTGGGGTAGTGATACCTCTTGAAACGGAATTGATGACGTCGGTCTCCGCTAGCACGGCACAGATGCCCGATGGTATTTCCGGGTCATCTGCTTGAAGGGAAATGTCTCCCACTTCCTCGATAGCCAGCCCAAGATAGCGCGAAATGTTCTCCACAAACTGACCGGAGCCGGAGGCACATTGACCGGTCATTTTGTAGCCCATCACCCTGCCCTGCTCATTAACTTTGATTGCCCGGACGTAAAGAGCGCCCATATCCACTATCGTATTAGCAGAAGAGTAGAAAAATTTTCCCCCACGGGAATGAGTCGTCATGCTGTAAAAGTGCCCGGTTTTGCGTCGCACCATTTCGCCTTCGCCCGTCGAGGCAAGATAAGCTATGTCTTGGAACTTTAAACCATTGCTATCCAGTAAGGCGTTTACCAAGCCGGTAGCCACTTCCACCGGGTTGCGTTTGCGAATCTTTTCGGTTTTTTTGTCAATGATAGTGTTCAACCCATCCTGACCGACCTTCCCGTTGGAATAGCTCATCAATATTCCTTTGACGTAGCTTCCTCCGACATCTACTCCCATGGTGAATATCTTTTCTTTCATTTT
>CAZJYF010000207.1:0-3532 GCA_964549665.1 uncultured Saprospiraceae bacterium | reverse complement strand
CCCATAAAAATCGAATCCGTGTGGATGTTCATCGTTATATGGTCACCATAACTGTTGTTAACCATTTCCTTGACATATTTTAATACGGCGGGATTCCGAGCTACCCCTCCGGTGAAAGTGAACTCGTTGCGAACCCCTCCGGACCTGGCAAGCAAAGACATGGCGCGGGTCACAATCGCCCGGTGCAGTCCGGCGAGAATATCTTCGCGCTTCTCTCCAACATTCAGCAATTCCCTGACTTCTGCCCCGGCGAATACGGTGCAGGTCGAGCAAATATTGGTCTCGCGTTGGGAATCCAATGCCAGTGGCCCCAACTCGTTGATAGAAATGCTGAACTCGTCGGCGATGTATCCCAAATACCTCCCACAACCGGCCGCACAGCGGTCATTCATATGAAAACTGGTTACGAGTCCGTAGCTGTCCACCTGAATAGCTTTGGTGTCCTGACCACCAATATCAAGGACGGTTCTGGTGTTGGGGAAAACGGCATGCGCTCCAAAGGCATGACACAAAATTTCCGATTTGATACTGTCTTCCGGGAAGGGAAGTAAAGCCCTGCCGTAACCCGTCCCCACCATATTGGCGATTTGAATTTTCTTCTCAGCTATCTGCCCGATATATTCCGTTAGAGTATCGAAAATCTCTTGGTGGTCACCTCTCAAAAGGTTCAACTCCGCATTGAAATCCACACTTTGTTCTTCTAAAGCAGCCTCTACCGTTCCATTGTATTTTAACTTCAAAAGAGCCATGGCGTCAAAAACCAGCCCTTTGAAATCGAAATCAATCATTTCATTCTCAACGGGACTGATGCTTTTATCAAAAGCCAACATGAGGAGTTCGAAATATTTTTTTGGAACCTTTTCTACTTCCATATTGTACCGCTCGCTGACGATATCTCTGAAAAATTGGTTTTGTGAACCCAAATCACCATCGATGAAATCTCTGCGGATTATTGGCCCCATGGTGCTAATAATGTTTTCGAGGCATTCTGCAACACCGTCTTTTAAACTGCTCGAATAGCCGGTCACGGTTTTTCTCAAAGTTGCAGCTAGTTTATCCAGTCTCCGCTTAAATTGGAGGTACTGAAAAGCCGAGCGGATGTCTTGGATGTATTTTCTAAGCACCGGTCTATCGTTCATTTCATCCTCCAGTTTTTGCGTAAGGAGGAAAAACCTTGCATCGAAGATTGCTTCCAGTTTGGCTATTTCTGCCGCAATTTTATAATTGGCCCGCGTATTCGTAATGCCTCTCCCGATGATTTCATCCCGTTCATCGATGATGATTGCTTTTGATGTCGTTGAGCCCAAATCAATTCCCAGATAATACTTATTCATTTGTTCAATTTTTAATTTTCATTGAAAGTTGGTTTACCACTAAATTTAAACAGCCCAAATCCGAACCAAGCTAATAATCTACCAGCTCTTCGTGTGCTTTTATCATCTTTCGTTGATGCAGCATCTGGAAGAAGGACTCCAATCTGTTCTTTATGTTGGAATAGGAAAAATAGCGCGGATCCACCAAGTCGGATTCGATAAAACCGACCGGAATCTCCAGTTCCTCCTCGAGCTGCCGCATAATCAACAACTGCCCGGCTGAGAAGGAATTGCAACTTTTGATGGAGTTGACGAGGAATCCGTCCGCCTGATATTTTTTAATGCAGGAGCCAAGCAAATCAATCCGTTGGGGTAGGTTCAGATTGGTATAACAATTCATGCAGTATTCGGAAAGCGATTCGAGAGGCCTGTCCGGGTCGTGCCGGAATCCCATATCATAGACGCCTCCAACCTTCGTATAAGACGAAGCGACAATAACCGCCCCCATGTCGTAAAATAGCTTCCAAAACTGGCGAAAGTGCGTCCAGTTTGGAGGGCCTTCTACCACCAAGCGGAAGTTTTCTTCTTTCATCTCCCCCTCCGGCGTAATGGGACCCAGTCCTTTGGCAATGCGCTGCTGAATCTCCTTGTACAATTCTTTGTAATAATCTATTGCTTGGGGAGTTCCTCTAAATCCGATATTGATGGGACCGATGTAGTAAACCCCTGCAAAATAAGCATCGATGGGAGAGGGTTTGTGGGTAGGGGCATCGAATATCTTGACGATCCAGTCTTCCGCTTCGGCAGAATGCCGGAGCATTTTTTTCAATTTCTCTTCATCGAATTTTTGCCCCGATACCTTTTCCATTTTGGGGATGACTTCCTCCTGCAACTGCTTCACCATATATTCCCTCATTTCCTTCGTAATCGTTCCCCGTTCCTGATAAGGTGTATGTAGCAATGCGACTGGAACACCGGGGTACAAGCGTTCCAAGTTTTCAAACCATTTTAAAAAGGTAAAGCACCCGGTATAGCTCAACAGCAAGAGGTCCGGTTCGGGCAGTTTTTCGCCGGTGGGGCCAATATTTCCATTCAGCATCATACCCACATCGCATTTGACGTAAGTGCAAACATCCTCCGAATGCCCATACTTTTCTGCCTCTCTAATGTATTGCCCCGATTTTTTGCGCATGCCCGACTGAAGGGCATTGATTTCGGGATAGACCGGCAGCATACCGAAAGACCGAATCAGTTCGGAAAGATTGCCAGGAATAAAGGTATACACCACCTTTTGCCCTCTTTCTTTTGCTGTGGAAAGGTCTTTGAAGAGTTTTCCGACCATCTCCTTTTGGAGAATCATGCTTTTTTCTTTTTTAACCTGTTGAGACATTGTTGTTAATTTATAGATTCCTTGACTTAAAGATTCAGTGATTCGAGTTGCCCTTCTTAACGAATCAACTAATCAACTAAAAGCGGCTCCTCCTCCCACAGCTTTATGGAATCGGAGAAGGCCCCGACCTGCTCTTTAATCACTTTAAACTGACCTACATTTTCGTGGAATTGGAAACTTATATTTCGAATGTGGTTGTCGTCGCAGCCTTTTTGATACATCGGACGGTCCAATAATGCCGGGTCACAAAAACTGGGTGAAGCGAAGATTACACCATCGGCTTTTCGGCGCTTGACCAATTCTACCAGTCTTTTTTCTTTGGGATTGTCGGCATCGTAAACCGAAGAAGAAAAGGGGCTTTGGCGAATGTAGGCTTCGGTGAGGGCAAGCAATGGATCGGAAGAATTTTCTTCCACATCCCCTTGTATCCATCTTGAACCTAAAAGGAGGTCATCATCCACAATGTAGCACCCAGCTACCTCGATGGATTTAATCATTCCTATCGGCGGTTGTTCACAGAAAGCACCCGAAACCACTACCCTGATTTTATCCATGGGATGCCCCATATCTTTCCGAAGATAGCTGCAAACCTGTTCGAGTATCTCATTGTGTTCCTCTACGGGAATGACCATTCCCGCCCGGACGATGTGATAAACATCTTCATAATTTAAACGCCAGGGATATTCCTGCCGGATGTCATAGATGAACTCGATTAACTGCCTATTCTTGTTGTAGAGGGAAATGGCGTGGTTTAGATTTTCGGGCGTAATTTTGACGTGGTTAATTTTGAAGATATCTTAGAGCGGAAGAGCACACGTCTGAACTCCAA
>CAZJYF010000206.1:0-7008 GCA_964549665.1 uncultured Saprospiraceae bacterium | reverse complement strand
TAGCAAATTGACGGCTCGACCGAACGCTCCCCTCTTCTTTCAATTTATCGTGGCACTTAATAAATCGTTTGGTTACAATGCTGCTCATACAATTTTTTTTATGAAATCAATTTAGCCCAAATGTAACAATATTGCGAACAACTTTTGTAATTATTTTGATATATCTATCCAAATAAGTGACATTGGGAGTGGCTGGACTGAATTGGAAAACTTCTCAAACTTCTAAAAACCCTTAAACTTACAAATACCATTAACTCCACCCTTTTTCAATATATTCCTGCATAAGACAAATCAATCATTCTCCATCCAAGAATCGACAATTCCTCCTATCTTTAAGCAGTTTTTATTTCACCTGAAAAATTTCTCAAAATGCCCACTTTGAAAAAAGCTATTCTCTTCATTATCATCTCTTGTATTGCCCGGGTTTGTTTTGCTGGAGAAGGCATGTGGATTCCGTTGCTGTTGAAAGCTCTGAACGAAAGCGAAATGCAAGAAATGGGCATGAAGATGACGGCGGAAGATATTTACAGCGTCAATCAGGGCAGCCTGAAAGATGCCCTCGTCCATTTTGGCGGGTTTTGCAGTTCTGCCATCATTTCGCCGCAAGGCTTGCTCTTGACCAATCACCATTGCGGTTACCGCCAAATTCAGGCGCATTCTTCCCTCGAAAATAATTTCCTTGAAAATGGTTTTTGGGCCGACAGCCTCGCTGCAGAACTGCCCAATCCAGACCTCACGGCCACCCTCATTGTTCGCATCGAGGATGTCACCAAACGCGCCCTGCAGGGGGTATCGGAAGAAATGGACGGCCGCATCCGCCGATCCCTGATAGACAAAAATATTCAGGTAATAATTAAGCGCGTTGAAAAGGCGACTTATGAGGATGTCAGTGTCAAGCCTTTTTTCAAAGGGAATCAGTTTTTTCTTTTCGTCACCGTCACCTACAAAGACGTACGGCTCGTGGGAGCGCCTCCCTCTTCAATCGGCAAATTTGGTGCGGATACCGACAATTGGGTTTGGCCCCGCCACACTGGAGATTTCTCCCTGTTTCGCATTTATGCGGATAAAAATAATCTTCCGGCAGAATATGCCAGGGACAATGTGCCATTCAAGCCCAAACACTTCCTGCCCATCTCTGTGGACGGGGTGGCGGAGGGAGATTTCACCCTCGTTTTCGGCTTTCCCGGAAGGACGGATGAATACCTTCCTTCACCGGCTGTTGAACAAATCATTGAAGTGATTGACCCGGCCCGAATTGCCATTCGCACCAAAAGTCTCCAAATTATGAACGCGGCCATGCGCGCCGACCCGGCGGTGAAAATTCAGTACGCTTCGAAGCAATCCGGTTTGTCGAACGGTTGGAAAAAATGGCAGGGTGAAATACTCGGACTGAAGAAAACGAATGCCTTGGCCAAGAAGCGATTATTTGAAGATGATTTCACAAAAATGCTCTTAAAAAACCCTGCGTGGCATAAAAAGTACGGCTCTCTAATCAAGGACTTCGCCACGCTTTACAAAGAAATAGAACCCCTCGCCCTGTCCCGAATTTATTACAGCGAACTGACGGGGCGAAACGTGGAATTATTGAAAGTGGCTTCGCGCTTTCGCAAATTGACAAATGCTTTTCAAAACAATGGCGTAGCCGGTTATGAAAAATACAAACAGCGACTGCTGACTTATTTGAGGCGTTTTTCAAAAAATTATCGCCCCGAAATTGACCAAAAAATTTTCACATCCTTGATGGAAATGTATGTCAATGACCTCAATGCTCGATATGTGCCGGACTACCTCCATCAACTGTTGAATGATTCGGGGGGTAATTTTGAAAAAATGGCAACTGACATTTTTCAAAATTCTTTCCTCACCGACACGACAAAGGTGAAGTTCATTTTTGAGAGGTCCCCTGCCGATGCAATAAACGCTATTCAAAACGACCCTGCTTTTCAAATTGCCAAAAGCATGGCAGAAGTTTACAAAAACAAAGTGGAAAAGAAATACAAAGAGTTGAACGATAAAATCATCAATTCACAACACATATACATGGCGGCTATGATGGAAATTTTTCCAAATCGCCGCTTATATCCCGATGCCAATGGCACCTTGCGGGTGACCTATGGCAACGTCCAAAGTTATGCTCCAAGAGATGCCGTCAAATACGAACCCGTCACCTACTTGAAAGGGGTGATGGAAAAGTATGTGCCGGGAGATTACGAATTCGATGTGCCCGAAAAATTGCAAAAATTGTACGACAACAAAGACTACGGCCCCTATGGGGCAGACGGGAAAATGCCGGTTTGTTTCATAGGAACCAACCATACGACTGGTGGAAATTCCGGCAGCCCGGTCATCGATGCCTACGGAAATTTGATTGGACTGAACTTCGACCGTGCCTGGGAAGGAACGATGAGCGACATAAACTACGACCCCTCCATTTGCCGCAATATTATGGTAGATATTCGCTACGTCTTATTTCTGGTGGATAAATTCGCCGGGGCGAAACGCCTGATTGAGGAGATGGAACTGGTTCACCCAAAGCAAGCAAGCCCAACAACTGAAAAGTAGCCTTTTGGGGTTTCCCTTCACTTGAAATATGGTCAAATTGGCGAAAACGTTGCAAAATGGGTCCATTTTCAGCACCTATTCTCTTACAAATTTTCTATGTGCAAGAAGTTGATGGTCTCTCCAAAATTGAATGAAATAAACCCCTTTTGGTAAACGGGAAACATCCAATGATTCGTTGGATGCCTTTAAGTTTGACTTAAAAACTAAAATGCCACCCACATTGTAAATCGCCAATTCCAAACCGGGTTTTGAAAGGAATTCTTCGGGGAATTCCAAAAACAACGGCCCTTTCCCTAGGGGGTTCGGATAAATTTTCGGATTAAAAACTTTGGTTAATTCATTTACGGCGGTCAATACTTCACCGCCACAGGTCGTCTTTGTCGGGCTATTCACAAAACGTTCTTTTGCGGGATTGAAGGCGGTGTTCACACCATTTGGCAGGCCTATCAAAGCCAAGGATTGGTTTGGAAGCAAAAACCCGGGCGGGGCACTGAGGTAGAGGGAACTATCCACGAGGGATTCGGTACCGGAGGGCAGCACTGAGTTGTTCATATAGTTTCCAAAAGAATATTGGTCGGTACCCGCAAGGATGAACAAACCAATCGCCAATGGGAACGCAGAATTGCTGACTACATTCCCAACAAAATTCTGCCTATTCGAAGGTTGGTTACTTGCCATGAAAATACCGAAAGATTCGGCTCTGTTGCGGAAAAAAGTATTGAAAGGACCGTTGATGCCGTGCGAATCGTCCACGACGATATTTTGGCAAATATTTCCCTCAAACAAATTGGTGAAGGGATAATTGCCATGCAGTACCAAATCGCCCGCGGCATTGGAAGGCAAATTCACCCCTGTCCAAAACGGATTCGTCGAATAATTGTAGGCAACGACATTGCCGTTGGCTCCTGCCTGAAGCAGCACAGAATGCCGCAAATGGTCGAACACATTGTTCTCGATGAGGCACTCGCCGGAGGTGAATTGGAGGGCGACCCCGTACGCCTTTCCCCCGTTTCCGTAGTCAAAAGCATCGTGAAAATAGCTTCCCTCCACCTCAATGTTTGTGCTGTTGCTGATGGCGAGATGCGCAAAATTGCAGTTCGCACTTTCAACCCCACTCACCCAGCAATTGGCTGCGTATTGAAAGGAAATATTGCTCGTCTGAGACTCCGTCAGGTCGAGGCGTTCTATTTTCAGGCACTCTATTCCTACATTTTGGATGGGGGTCATTTTTTTGATATGCGGGTTTTCGGAGAGCAGAAAATCTTTCCTGAGCGCCTGATCGACAATCAATTGGTTTTCCTCGATGGCAATGATTTTCAAAATTTGCCCCACCGAACTCATCGCCCAAGTAGACGTCACCAAAGCCTGCCCGTTTTGCGTCAACTCCAAATAATCGCCCTCTTGAAAAAGGGTTGCATCTGCCACCTCCACTTTATTTTGCCCTTTCAAAGCGTCGGACAAAAGAGGGGTTGCTTGTGTGGAAATGGTTCCGGAAATGTCGAACAAATCGCCGCCTTCACTATTTTGAAATTGAAAAACGGTGCTTTCGGAAGAGGCGCCTTTTAAAATAATTTGGTCCTCGAGATGTATCGTTCCTCGGAAATAATAGGTGCCTGGAGGAAAATATAAAACAAGCTGCCCGCCTTCCCAATTGCCGATTAAATTATTCAACCGGAGGGCATTGTCGAGCATATTTTCCGGCACAATTCCATGAAGTGTCACATCTAATTCTGCTACCGGGTCGGGCTTGCCTTCCATCAAACCTGCCGCCGTCCAATCAACAATTCGTTCTGGTGGAATGGGTTGTGCTACCGCGTATTGAAAGGAGGAGAAAATGAAAAAGAGGGAAAGCGAATAAAGGAATCTCATAGTTCTGGAAATTAAATAAACAGCAAGGGCATCACTTTGGGGGAAGTGCATAGTTTTTCAGCTTTCAATCTTTGGGAGGTATCGAAAGGCAAGTTGAGGGGAGCTTTATTCGACAGTTTTTTTAACACAAAATTCAGTCCTATTTTGATAATATTCGGAAATTAATGACAAAAAGGGGACCCAATAGAAAAAACAATAGCCTTTTGAAATCTTAGCATTTAAGTTTACTTTTAATCCCCGAACTTCTAAAAAGCAAAATATTTCACCTCTTTAATTTAAAATTCTGCAAAAAACGATCATCATGTTCAAACACCTCCTACCTGCTTTCATTTTCACCTGTTTTGTTTTTTCCGGTTGCCAATCCGTTGAAGTCAATCCGCCCGCTGACGGGTTTAACCTGAAAGGGTCAGACCCCCGCGCAATAAAAATCGCCGACGAAGTGATGACTGCCTTAGGTGGCCGAAAAAACTGGGACCAAACCCGCTACCTTTCCTGGTCTTTCTTTGGCGTTCGGCAGCACTATTGGGACCGCTATTCCGGCGATGTCCGAATTGAGTCGCCCAGAGACAGCACTACTTTCCTCATGAATATCCACTCTATGGAAGGTAAAGTTCAAAAAAACGGTCGCCTGCTTGAAAACCCGGAAACTTTGAAACAACTATTACAAAGAGGGAAAAACATTTGGATTAACGATTCCTATTGGTTGGTGATGCCCTTTAAATTGAAGGATTCCGGGGTGACCTTGAAATACGCCGGAGTAAAAAACACCGAATCGGGCAAAGCGGCAGATGTCCTCCAATTGACCTTCGACGAGGTTGGCAGTACCCCGCACAACAAATACGAAGTTTTTGTAGATAAAGAAAGCCACTTGGTGACGCAATGGGCGTATTTTCCCGTAGCCACCGACACGATTCCTAGATTTACAACACCCTGGGAAAACTATGAAAAAAAAGGAGCTATTTTGCTATCGGGAGGACGGGGGAAAAACAAACTGACCGACATCGCCGTTTACGACGAATTGCCGGAAGCGGTTTTTACTTCCTTTGAACCCGTCAAATAGTTCAGCATCAGTCGGGCGATTCGCATAGCAACGCCCGATTCGCCTAATTTCGAGGCCAATTCCTTGTAATCATTTAACAGCCGTGCGCGCCTTTCATCGCTCAACAATTGATTGAGTTCAACTCTTAAATTGTTGATTGTCAAGTCCTTTTGAATGAGTTCCCGCACCACTTCGCGCCCGGCAATCAAATTTACCAAAGAAATGAACGGCACCTTCACCAACCGCCGGGCAAGCCAAAACGAAAGAGGATTGCCTTTGTAACAAACCACTTGGGGAACCCGAAAAAGAGCCGTTTCCAAAGTAGCGGTACCGGAGGTCACCAAAGCCGCTTTAGCGTATTGCAGCAAGGGATAAGTTTGGTTTTCAAGAAGAGCAATGGGCGGCAGATTCGCATGGTCTGTCTTCAGTTTCTCTTTGGCTTGAAATCTCAGAAGCAACTCTTGATAGAATCCTTTAGGAACGGAGGGGGCAGCAGCCACGACAAACTGAAATTCCGGAAAATAAGGAATTACACCCAACATGAGTTCCAGCATTTTTGCAATCTCCTGTTTCCTGCTGCCCGGAAGAAGGGCGATGATAGGAATATCGGTCAAGCCGTTTTTTTTAATAAAATTGGGGTTTTTCTGTTGTTTCCCAACCACGTCCAACAGCGGATGCCCAGCAAAATCCACCTCGAACCCATATTTCGCGTAAAAGTCCTTTTCAAAGGGCAGGATGACAAACATCCGCTCCACCGATTTTTTAATCTGATAAACCCTGCTGGAATGCCAGGCCCACAATTGCGGTGAGATGTAATAAAAAACCCGAAAGCCCTGCTTTTTTGCCCATTTTCCCATGCGCAGGTTAAAGCCTGGATAATCGATGAGGACGAGCACATCGGGTTGGAATTGGAGAATATCTCTTTTGCAAAAAGAAAAATTGCCGAGGATGACGAGAAGGTTTTTCACTACCTCAAGGAAGCCCATGAAGGCGAGGTCTTTGTAATGCTTGACCAGGTCCGCGCCGGCTGCTTGCATCAGGTCCCCTCCCCAAACGCGGAAAGAAGACTCCGAATCCTCCTTTTTCAAGGCGTGTATCAGATGGGAACCATGCAAATCGCCGGAGGCTTCTCCCGCTATGATGTAGTACTTCATCGAGTAGGAAGTCAAAGGTCATTTGGTCAATGAGTCAATGAGTCATTGAAGCAACGAGTCAAAAGATGGTTTTGCCAAAAATAAGTATCCATGCCAGCACAAAAACAAAGGTGGGTATCACCACGCCGCGCATGGTTTCGGTGTATTTTTTTTTGTTGTAAATATTCAAAACAATCGCATTCAACGCGATGGCGATGATGGCTGCCGTACGTTCTTTGAAAAAAGGGCGGAAGCCGGTGTCACTCATAAAATCTAAGGATTCCAACCCGTGGAAAAGGCCGTAAAAAATGGGGAAGCCAATCAAGGGGAAGAGGATACCGATTATCAAACCAACGGAAAAGGTGTTTCTATCAAACATTTCAAGGGTTTATTTTGGATGGAAAG
>CAZJYF010000205.1:0-7021 GCA_964549665.1 uncultured Saprospiraceae bacterium | reverse complement strand
CTCTTTTTTTTTTAAAAATCATCCTCTCAACTCCATAAATCTAAACTCTGAATCCGGCACTCTGTACTTTAAAACTCTTCAAACCACTTGGCTAAATAGCTCTCCTTCGGGTTGTCTGCGCCAAAATCTCGCATCCAGGGCCATGCAAATATTTCGAATAAAAGGCCGTCCTTTTTCGGTTACTTTCAATTGGAAAGGCAGCCTCTCCAACAATCCATCCGCTTCCAGTTCTTCCAACCGGTCGAGGGCTTCGAAAAGGGCGTCGCAGCGGTTTTCCTTTTCCGACCAATCGGTCTCGAAGCGGCACATGATGTTTAAGATGTGTTTGCGGATAAGCTCGTCTTCTTTCGTCAACAGATGCCCCCTAGAGATGGGGAATTGCCCCGCATCAACCCGCTCTCGATAGGTGGCGATACGTTTTTCATTTTGAACGAAAGCGTCCCAGCTATCGCTGATGGAAGAAGCTCCCAGAGCAATGCAAAGGCGCGTATAATGGGGTGTATAGCCCATGAAATTGCGGTGAAGGGTTCCTTTTTTCATTGCCTGGTAAAGCGCGTCTTGCGGAAGGGCGAAGTGGTCCATCCCGATTTCCCTGTAACCGGCTGCTTCCAAAAGCTGCCGCCCCAGTTCGTACAAAGCCCGTTTTTCTTCGCCTTTCGGCAAATCCGATTCGGAATAGGCACGCTGACTTGGTTTTATCCAGGGCACATGTGCGTAGCTGTAAAAAGCAATTCGATCGGGGCGAAGGTGCTGCACTTTTTTCATGGTGTCCCTGATATGTTCAGCCGTTTGCAAAGGCAAGCCAAAAATCAAGTCAAAATTGATGGAATCGAAGCCCAAACTTCGCGCTTCAAAAGTTGCTCGACGCACCTCTTCGTAGGTCTGATGGCGGTTGGTGATTTTCAAAATTTCCGGGTCAAAATCCTGCACGCCAATGCTCATGCGCCGGAAGCCCAATTCCCGCAATTTGGACAAATGTTGCGTGGTCGTACTTGCAGGATGCGCTTCAAAACCAAATTCAAAATCCTTGGCAATTTCGGCGCCTTCCAACAATCCCCGAGTCAATTTTTCCAGGCTTTCAGGTTGAAAAAAAGTCGGCGTACCACCCCCCAAATGAATCTCTTTGACCACTGGCTTTTCCGAAAAAAGAGCAGAATAAAGTTTCCATTCTCTCAATACGGATTCCACGTATGGTTCCTCTACCTCATGATTTTTGGTGATGTGTTTATTGCAACCACAATACGTACAGAGGCTTTCGCAATAAGGCAAGTGGATATAAAGACTGATTTCCGGGTTGACGGAAAACGCTCCTTGCACCCGCTGTGTCCATTCCTCGACCGTGGGAGCTTCTTCCTGCCAATAAGGGACCGTTGGATAACTCGTATAACGGGGGGCAGGAATGTTGTATTTTTTCAAAAGATTAGCACTCATGTTTCCTTTTTTTATTCGAGGAGATAATTAATTAAAGTGACGCAATCCAAGGGGTTGAAACCCCTTGGAAGACACACAGGAATTAGGGTACGCGCCCCGTATCCAATCACCCGGATTCAGGCACTTTGGGGCGGTTTTCAAAAATTTTTAAAAAGAGAAAAGTAGCCATTTTACGAGCTTGATTTTTCGCAAGCTGCGCCGTTTCGCCTGTAAAATGCTCATCCAAAGTCGCTATCCAAAGGTTCATCCATTTGCCAAAATGTTCCATCTCGATGGTGTGGTTCTGCGCGGTATCAACTTGCTGATGCGCCGTTTGGGGGTCGCCCTGAAATTTGGTCTTGACGAACATAAAAAGGTTGCCTTCCCAAAAATCCGTCAATTTTTCCAGATGGGTTTCCCAATCCTTAACTGTTTCGTTAAAAATGGGTCCCAGCGTTACATCCTGCCGGACTTTTTTGTAAAAAGCGCGAACCAGCAGGGCTACATCTTCCCTGTTTTGTATTTCTCTTTGGCCATTTTCCATTTTGAGAATATCGTTGATTTTTTTGTAATTAAATTAAGTTCAAAAACGCCAAACACGATCATCCCAACTCCTGAAGCCAGAACCCCCGTTTCAATGAATAGGCGCATAGCCGGAAAAGGTAACCAGTTCCATTCTAGGAAAATATGCAAGCCCTGACCAAAAAGGCTCCCTTCAGTGAGCAAGACACCTACGAGGAATAAACTCAGCCCCGTTTTTGTGACGGATGAAGCCCAATCTCCCCATTTCAAGTGGCTGAACAAAAAGAAAAGGAAAGGCGTGATGCAGCCCAAAAACAGGAGGTGCAAATAGGCAATCATAAGAAAACGGTTCTGAATATCAATCACTTCCGATATTCCAGGGAGTATTAGAACCAACTGGCAACTCACCTTCAAAAAAAGGGCTGTCAGGCTAAATACCAATAAGGTGCGCTGCCATCCCCGGAAGGATTTTTGGAGGATAGTCCAGTCGTTTTTTATGAAAATCAAAATGGCCAGCACTTGGGCAACCACTGCAAATTGAAGGCTAATTTCTAAGACCAGTGGCAAATGCTGAAACGGCAGCATCTGAAACCAAGCCGGAATAAGGCTGAGCGCCAACAACCAAAACTGCCCTTTAGCCAGCGAAGAAGAATAAGTCAATCCCCGTTGTTCAAACAGTCTGAAAAGCATGGCAAACATGCCAAATACAAACCAGCCGTTGTATTGAAAATGAAGATAAAAATGAACCGCCATTTTCTGATAAGCGGGATTGCCGTACGCGAAAATCTGGATAATTGGAATGGCAAAAGGCCCCAGTGAAGAGAGCACAAAACAAACGATTCCCATTTTGGCGAACCAACGAGAAATGCCCGGTGAAGCCGAATGATTTATACCCAAATCTTTCCAAAACCAAAACAGGAAAAAATAGGCCAAAGCCGTGTGCATGGCCAGAAAAGCGATAGATACGGAGTTGTAGCCATTGAACCAGAAAGACAAAAACATCCCGGCAACGATGATTTGCGTCAGCCAGAAAAGTTGTCGGTATTTTCCGCTGGCCATGCTGCCTTCCGGCAAAAAGAGTTTCGCAAAAGCCAGATAGAAAGCCGAATAAACCCACCCAAGGAACGCCAAATGCGAATGAGCATGGCGCAATTGGTCGTATTGCCAACCGGAAAAATCAAAAAGTGGCATAGCCCGCATGAGTAAGCCTACGAGAGCGAGGATCAGAAGATAGCTAAAAGTAATTTTAAACGTCGCGTTCATCAGTGCAAAGCTACAGTAATTCTCGTGTTCCAGTTAGTCTGATATTCCTTTTTTATACGCCAGCAAACTACTCGCACCCACACCAAATGCTACTATGCTTATCGAACTCAGGGGCATCAAAATCGCTGCAATTACGGGCGACAGGGCACCCTGCACCGCAAAACTCAAACCGATAACATTGTAAACAAAAGCCAGCGCATAAGCACAGTAAACCAATCGGAAGGCAGCTCCGACAAAGCCAATAAATTTTGGCAAAAGAGCAAATTGCCGGGCCTCCAAAATGGCATCGCAGGCGGGGGTGAAATTATTGGTGTCTTCGGCAATGACAATGCCCACTTCGCTTTGCTTCAATGCCCCGGCATCGTTTAGCCCATCGCCCAACATGAGGACTTTTTCGCCTTGTTTTTGTAGCCCTTGAACAAAATCCAGTTTGCCTTTTGGTTGCTGATTGAAATAGAGGGTGGTTTTTGGTGGAAACAATTTTTTAAGAAAGGTCTTTTCGCTTTCATTGTCACCGGAAAGAAGGAACAGGCGGTATCGGTCTTGCCAGTTGTGCAGCAAATGATTCAATCCTTTCCGGTACCTATTTTGAACCGAAAAGAATCCTTTTATTTGTCCATCGATTTCAACCAGGCTGCCTCTTTTAGAGCGCTTTTCCTTTTTATTTCCCGAGACAAAATGCTTTGCCCCGATTTTCACAAAATGTTGATTTACAAATCCTTGCAAGCCGCTGCCGGTAATTTCTTCAAAACTCTCCACCTGCTGAACGGGACTGTTCTTTAAATTAATGGCAATTCCCCTGCTGACGGGATGACCGGACTGGTGTACGAGCGATTTGACCCAAATTTTTTCTTCCTCGGAAAGTTCCTTACCCGAGTAATGAACTTCGTTTTTGGAAACTACCGTTATGGTGCCCGTTTTGTCAAATACGACCGCGGTGACTTCATTCAAATTTTCAATGACGGTGGTGTTTTTCAAATAGAAACCCCGTTTCGCAAAAATGCGCTGCACATTGCCAAAAATGAAGGGAATAGACAAGGCCACTGCACAAGGGCAGGCGATAATCAGCACGGCGGTAAAGGCATTGACGGCGAGGGAGGCGTCTTTTGGCAACCAATAAAACAGGGTTAAAAAAGCAATGGTCAACACGATGGTGGTAAAGTACCTTCCAATCTTATCCGATAGTTGGCTGATGCCGGATGTGTTATCTTCCTTGAAAGCAGCCTCATTCCACAATTGCATCAGGTAGCTTTGGGACACTTTTTTGGTTAGAAGTAACTCGATGGCATCTCCCATTTGTCGCCCTCCGGCAAATATTTTTTCGCCGGCAGCTTTCTTCACCAGTTCGGACTCGCCCGATACGAAGCTGTAGTCGATGCGTGCCTGACCCTTTTTTAAGAGGCCGTCGGCGGGAATGAGTTCCTGATGGCGAATGAGGACGATGTCGCCAATGGCTAATTTGTACAGTGGAACAGATAGCTCTTGTTTATCTTTCAAAATGGTGGCGGCGATAGGGAAGTAGGATTTGTAATCTCGTTCGAACGAAAGCCGGTGGTAGGTTTTTTGCTGAAACCATTTTCCTATCAAAAGGAAAAAGACCAAGCCGGCAAGGCTATCCAGATAACCGGCACCTACATGGGTCAAAATTTCAAAAACACTTCGCCCGAACAGGGTCAGGATGCCCAGAGAAATGGGGACATCGATGTTCAGATGCCTTTGCCGAAGTCCTTGCCAAGCAGCTTGCAGGTAGCCCCTGCCGCTGTAAAAAACCACCGGCAGGGCGAGCAGGATACTCAGGTAACCAAAGACCCGTTGAAACCAAGCTCCCGAATCTTTGTCGAGGCCCAGGTATTCGGGAAAACTGAGCAACATGATATTGCCAAAAGCAAAACCTGCAACGCCCAGTTGGTAGTACAAACCCCGGTCTACTGCTTTAGGCGCCGGCTTGTCGAGGTTACCTAAATTAATTTCGGGGGCATAGCCAATTGAGGCGAGTAATTCCACAACTGCCCGTAGCCTAGTTGCTTCATTTGAAAAGCTGATGTAGGCTTCTTTTTTCAAAAAATTGACGGTGGAAGAAAGAATACCTTCGTTGAGTTTGTACAAATTTTCCAACAACCAAATGCAGGAAGCGCAATGGATTTGTGGCAGGTAGAAGGTGATTTTGGTGGCCTTTTCATTAGTAAAATCAACCAGAGCTTCGATGATTTCAGGGTCGTCGAGGTAGGCGTATTGCTCCTTTTTTCGGGCTTTTAGGCTGAAGCCAGCGTGCTCATCAAGCTCGTAGTATTTACATAAGTCATTGGCATTCAGGATTTCGTAAACGGTTTTACAGCCATTGCAACAGAAGGCTTTGTCCTCCAGCCGAATGCCGTCATCAGAACAATCTTCGCCACAATGGAAGCAGGCGGTAGCAGTCGTTTCGAGAGGTTTAACACTATTTGGAGATACGGCCATCCGCATTTTTTTTTGCAAAAGTAAAAAAGAGGCGTTTCGCTTTTTGTTGATGATAATCATCTGCGCCCTTGATAATAATCAACCTTTTTTTTGACAAAATCAGACCGGAAAATCAAATTGACTCCTACTTGCCTTTCTACTTCTAACCATCTAATCTTTTTCAAGCTCTGGGGAATTATTAAATTGGCGCAATAGTTTCGAATGGATTACCTTTGGGAAACTTCCATTCTACTTCACAAAAATAGAGAAACAATTTTCGATCATAGATTTAAAAGAGTGTCCCCTCCCAAATGAAGCGCGAATTCCTCATCAACATCGTTTTTCTCATCTCCATCAACCTGCTCATCAAGCCCTTTTACATCTTTGGAATTGACCGGACGATTCAAAATACGGTGGGGGCAGAAACCTACGGAATCTATTTTGCGCTGTTCAATTTTACGTTTCTGCTCCAAATTCTAAACGACTTCGGCATTCAGCAATTCAACAACCGTAGCATTGCTCAGCATCCCCAACTTCTGCAAAAATATTTCCCAAATATACTTGTTCTTAAGTTGTTGCTCGGATTACTCTATCTCGCATTTGTATTCCTAACTTCCTGGTTGTCGGGATATGGGGTGGAAGTTTACCACTTGATTTTCTTCATTGCCCTGAATCACATTTTGATTTCTTTGGTGTTTTATTTGCGTTCCAACATTACAGGACTGGGCATGTATCGAACGGACAGCTTGATTTCTTCGCTCGATAAATTCCTGCTCATCCTCTTTTGCAGCATCCTGCTTTGGGGAAACATCTCTGACAAACCTTTTCAAATTGAGTGGTTTGTTTTTGCTCAAAATCTTTCATGGATAATCACCGCACTGGTAGCTTTTTTTATCGTTCGGAAACACGTGAACAGCCTCCAATTCAGCTTCAATTGGCCGCTTCTTTTGTCGCTTTTGAAAAAGAGCTACCCCTTCGCCCTAGTCATTTTTTTGATGACGGTTTACACCCGGATCGACGCAGTGATGATAGAAAGAATGTTGCCCGACGGCAAGGTGGAGGCGGGGATTTATGCAGCCGCCTACCGGCTGTTGGATGCTTGCAGTGTCATCGGGTTGCTCTTTGCCGGGCTGCTGTTGCCCATGTTTTCGAGTATGCTCAAAAAGGGCGAAAACGTTCAGCCGTTGGTGCGTTTCAGCTTCCAAATGATTTGGGCAGGGGCGATTACGCTGGCCGTTTCGGTCTTCTTTTTCCGCGAGGAACTCATGTTTTGGCTATATACCGACGCAACCCCTTATTACGGGAAAGTACTTGGTTATCTCATACTTACGTTCATTGCTGTCAGTGGAATTTACATTTACAGCACGCTTCTAACGGCTAATGGCAGCTT
>CAZJYF010000204.1:3956-7076 GCA_964549665.1 uncultured Saprospiraceae bacterium | reverse complement strand
GTGTTTGACCGCAAAATGGGGACGTACCGGAATCGACAGGAAAGATAATTTGCAAGTAAGCATGCCGGAGCATGATTGCCCGCCTCCGCAAAAAACGGCAATTAACCTATTTTAAATGGCAACTCTAATTATGCCATGGCTGCCTAAGACCAGGTCTTAGAAAGCCTTTGTGCTCCACGCTTGATGCCCGATACACAGCGTGCTGCACATCATCCAAATTCGGGCTACCGAAGTAGTTTGCTCTGTCTGCTGAGGGAAATTCAGGGGCTAAGGCACAAATTGGGTTCGTTGCTGTACCTTCCTTGTGCTCGAAAATTCAATCAGAAACTAAGCATGTAGAAAGCTTGTGGATGCTTTCTCTGGACGCGGGTTCGACTCCCGCCGTCTCCACTATAAAGCCTTGTAGGTCAGTGACTTACAAGGCTTTTGTTTTTTGCTGGAAGAATCGAATTTCAGGTGGTGTATCGTTTTTATTATTGCAACATGAGCTTGCCAGCTATCTGAAAGTCGTCACTCGAAATAGAATAAAAGTAGATACCTGCCGGAAGTTTTCGTCCGGAAGCATCTGTGCCGTCCCAAATAATTTTTGGGGCCATTGAGTTTGAAAAAGAGCTGGAACTACGCATAACAGCCCTTCCCAAACGGTCGAAAATTGTCATTTGGATATTTGTCTTTTTGGTCAATTCAAAGGTGAAAGTGGTGGAGCTGGAAAAGGGGTTCGGGAAGTTCCTGAACCTAAAATCCGGATGGGGTTCTTTCGTTGCCGTCAAAACCTCCAACGAAGTGCCTTCTTTTATTTTGTAGAAAAGATCGGCCGAAAGTCCGGTGTAACTATCCAATAGGCCACTCGGCCAAAAGATCTGCACACTTTCTACGCTCTCAAAAGCTCCCAAACCAAAGTGCACTATCATCGAGTTTTGTGAAACAAAACCGCTGCCGGCGGTTACCTCCTCTACCTGATTGCCTCCGGGAAACTGAATTTCCACTTTTGCCCCAATGGCCGATCGGTTGCTCTGAGTACCTTCCAACTGAAAGGCGATCCAATGGTTCTCATTACCCGAATTTTTGAACAATTGGTTCGCATCATTCGAACCTGTATTTGCCACCAGAATGTCCAAATGTCCATCGTTATTGATGTCGGCACAAGCGCCTCCGTAGCCACCCTGCATACTGGAAACTGCGGCGTCCTGCTCTACAATTTCAAAAACGGGGTTTCCGTCAACTGCGGTTCCTAAATTCCGGTAAAGTACATTTGGGGCAGGGGAAAAATGAGAATCATTGATAGCGTAAATATCCTCCCAACCATCATTATCATAATCAAACATGAACGTACTCCAACCCATGCCTCCATCATCAACGCCGGCTTCGGGGTTTCCATTTGAAAATGTTCCATCACCATTGTTCAGAAATAGCGCGTTGGGTCCCAGGTTGGTGATGTAAATGTCCATGAATCCGTCCCGGTTTACATCGCCGGCATCCACGCCCATGCCTAAGCCTTGAAAAGATACCCCTGCTAATTCGCTCACTTCGGAAAAGGTTCCATCGCCATTATTCCGGTACAAAATATTGGAGATATTGGCATCGTGAACGAGATAAAGGTCGGCATCCCCGTCGTTGTCATAATCAAAGAAGACCGCTCCCATGGAAAAGGAAGCATCCAAAGCGCCGGATTCCTGTACCCTATTGGTAAAGGTGCCGTCGCCATTGTTGAAATAAAAAACATTTTCGCTGGCAAAATTGGCGATGTAGATGTCCAGATTGCCGTCCCTATTCGCATCAACCATCGAAACCGAAAGGGGCTTCCCGATGTTGCTGATACCCGCCTCCTGTGTATTGTCGGTGAAGGTTCCATCTCCCTGGTTTAAAAAAAAGGCATCCGGTTCATCAAAGTTTCCGAGATACAGGTCCAGCCATCCGTCATTGTCGAGGTCGCCCCACACCCCTGCTTTGGTCGAACCCGTGTAATCCAGGCCAGCTTCGAAAGTGACATCTTTAAAGGTTTCATTTCCTTGGTTTTGAAACAAAATGTTGACCCCCTGGCTTCGGGATACGAAAACATCGACGTCGCCATCAT
This sequence comes from uncultured Saprospiraceae bacterium, assembly GCA_964549665.1. Lineage (GTDB taxonomy): Bacteria > Bacteroidota > Bacteroidia > Chitinophagales > Saprospiraceae > CAZJYF01. The sequence goes on along the minus strand of CAZJYF010000204.1, from coordinate 5,002 downwards.
TATCGTAATCGCCGAAGGCAATGCCTGAATTGCCACTGCCATTGGCGATATTTGAAGGGGCAGAAATATCTTCAAAAAGAGAGGATTGCGCTACCGTTAATTCAAGAAAGAAGGTCAAAAGGAAAGAGAGAAGGAGTAAACGGAAATCATAAAAGGACGAGATGAATTTTGGTGGCATCTTTAAACGAGTTAATTAGCTAAACCCTAAAAAAAATGTAACTCCTAAACCAGTTAGGAGTTACAGTTTTCAAAAACGCTCCGAGAAGGTGTTAACAACGGTGCCGAAGAGAGGATGAAATGTCGGCATTTAGGATTCGCTGCTAACAGTGCCAAAGATAGGTAGTTTTCGATAAAATGCAAAATCTTTAGCAAAAAATTTACATAATAATTCTCCGGAATATGCCGCAGACCCATTTTTCATTATGGGAAAGGGTGGACAATTGTTTATTTAGAAAAATGAATTCGAGAAAAAAATATTTTTTATAATTTATAAACAATCCATTTTCAATATTTTAAGTATTTAAATAAAGCGTATTTAAAGTAAAATCGCAAATACAGTGTTTTTTATTTACTAAATTGTTATATGTAAAAAAGGAAAAAGATACTTTAAATAATTGGAAATACATCTTTAGATGGGTCTAAACATTGCATGTCGGGTCTAATAATAAAGACGACATCCCTTCTGGAATTGACCGAATTGAAGAATTTTTCGAGTTTAAAAAAATTAGTTGTTTTCTATTTTTTATTAAAAGTTCTAATTTGCTGCTTTCATAAATTCAAATAATGAAGAGAATTACCTTTTTTTCTTTGATTTCTTTCCTTTTTTGCACCCGGGTTTCCGCCCAATATGCCCGCTCTTCCATCTCAGAATATCAGTTCAATGCGCTCCCTATTAATCCTGCCTACGCCGGAAGCAACTATTTCACGAGCCTTGACGTCACCTATTTCGGGAATGTTACCGAGGCCGATAGACTGTTCCGTTCGGTGGATGTGAGTTTGCAGGGAGCTTTGAAGGGTGATTGGAAAACCAACTTTGGCGTCGGGTT
>CAZJYF010000204.1:0-3856 GCA_964549665.1 uncultured Saprospiraceae bacterium | reverse complement strand
ATTCAGGAAGGGGCTGTCAATGAATTGCGGCTGCGGCCGGCTTTTGCTTATGGAATGAAAGCCGGTCAAGGGCGATTGACTCTTGGAACCGTCTTCGGATTGAATTATTTCGATTTCAATGAAGAAATTCTCTTCAATTTTCCACCCAATTTTTTTTCCCTTGACCTCGGATTTGGACTTTATTTTCACACAGAACATATTTTTCTAGGGCTTTCTGCTTTAAATATTTTCGAAAGCGTTTTGAAAGATAAAAAAAGTCTCGAACAGATAGATATTGATAGCGAAAGGCCGTTTTTCTTTTCCGGAGGTTTTGTCGCGCGAATTAACGAGCGCTTTAAACTAAAACCCTCGCTTCTATTGAAGTATTCAGACCACCACCAATTGGTCCGAAGTTCTAGTTACGAAGATTTTTTCAACGAATTTGCCGCTGATGTAGAAGTAGCCCTGATAATCGATGAGGCCTATTGGGTCAGCGGCTTTTTTGGCGTATCGGAATTTGAAAATGTGGATACCATCAACCGCTTTGGGCTTTCCCTTCATTTTTTAATCGGAAACCTCCGTCTAAGTTACGGCATCCACCGTACCACCCTGGCAAATTCCAATATTGAATTCCCCGTTAGTCACCTCTTTAGTATCGGCTTCGATTTCTATCCTCCGGATGAATTGGTGAATTATCGCTATTTTTAATTGAACTGACTATCTTTGGATTCTTATTTTCGGCACTAACCATCCAGGCAAAACCATTTTAACTTATGGCAGAGAAATACGTCAGCATCCGCAACTTGAAATTTCTCCTTCACGAGGTTTTTAATGCAACCCAATTGAATCACCTTGAACGTTTTCAAGATTATGATAAAGAGGCTTTCGATTTTGCCATCGAGGCGGCAAAACAGATTGGCGATACCTACCTGTTCCCCTTTTATAGTGAAATGGATAAAAACAAAGTCCGCTGCGAAAATGGGACCGTCATCACCCATCCTGCCCTCGCTAAGGCGATCAAAGCCCTGGCAGAAGGAGGTTGGATTTCTGCCATCGCCGATTACGACGAAGGAGGGCAGCAGATGCCGTGGACACTATTGCAAAGCTGTCTGTTTATCTTTTACGCCGCCAATGTAAATGCAGCCGCTTATGCTTTCCTCACACAGGCAGCAGCCGGTTTGATTCGTAGTTTTGGCGACGGAGATTTGAAAGATAGATTTGTTCCTTCCCTTCTCGACGGCACTTGGCAAGGTACCATGGCGCTGACCGAACCACAGGCTGGCAGTTCTCTTTCCGACGTCGTTTCTACTGCCGTCCCTACCGAAGAGGGGCATTTCCAAATAAAAGGACAGAAAATTTTCATTTCCGGTGGCGACCACGAAGATGTCGAAAATATTGTGCATCTCCTGCTGGCTAGAATCGAAGGTGCGCCAGCAGGGGTCAAGGGCATTTCACTTTTTGTCGTGCCTAAAAAGCGATTTGAAAACGGTTCTTTGGTCAGCAATGACGTCACGACGGCAGGGGTTTTTGGTAAGATGGGACAACGCGGCTACGTTGCAGCCCACCTGATGTTGGGGGAAGACGACGACTGCCGGGGCTGGTTGCTTGGAAAACCGCACCAGGGCTTGTCCTACATGTTTCAGATGATGAATGAGGCGCGTATTAGCACAGGCAATATGTCCGCTGCGATGGCTTCGGCAGCTTATTATGCTTCCCTTCAATACGCTAACGAACGTCTACAAGGGCGCCACCCATCAAAAAAAGATGCTAGCAAACCGCAGGTTTTGATTATCGAACACGCCGATGTCCGCCGAATGTTACTTTTCCAAAAAGCAGTGACCGAAGGAAGTATTTCCCTGCTATTGCAGTGCAGCTACTACGCCGATTTGTCGCACGAAGCAGCCAAAGAAGAGGAACGGGAAAATGCACATTACCTACTGGAATTGTTGACTCCCATTGCCAAATCCTATCCTTCTGAAATGGGTAATTTGGCAATCAGTGCCGGGATGCAGGTGCTAGGCGGAGCAGGTTACACCACTGATTTTCCTCTGGAACAATATTACCGCGACATACGTGTCAATGCCATTTACGAAGGAACCACAGGTATTCAAGGCTTGGATTTGTTGGGAAGGAAGGTCATGCTCGAAAAAGGGAAAGCCTTAAGGTTATTCCTAGAGGAAGTGAAGAAAACCATTGCCGCAGCCTCTAGTTTTGACCAAACCAAAGCCCCCGGGGAAAAGTTGGGCGAGGCAGCAAAATTGCTACACGAAGTCACTTTAAAACTCGTTCAGGTGGCCATGCAAAACCCGCCGGAAGTTTTTTTGGCCGACGCTACCCTCTATCTGGAATTTTTTGGGATTATTGCCATTGGCTGGCAATGGTTGAAGCAGGGCATCGTAGCAGCAAAAGCTTTGGACGAAGGGGCCGCCGGGGATGAATTGAATTTTTACAGCGGGAAAATTTTTGCGATGAAATATTTTTTTGAGTACGAAATGCCGAAAACGAAACCTTTGCAGGAACGGCTGCTTAGCCAAGATAGAGTGACCTTGGATATTAATCAAGAGTTTCTGAACTAAGGGACAGAATTCTCACCTTCTCATTCTCTCACTCCTCTCACCAACCTTCCAGGATAATGAAAAAGGTGGGTCGGATAAAGACGCAAAGTCCGTCGCAAGATGTCCTGCTGTCGGAACCTCTGTAGTCGTCGAAAAATGGAAACATTCACACCTTCCTCTTCCAAAAATTCGTAGCCGAGGGCCTGACAAAGCTGCCTGCAATTCTTAATGGGAAGCTGATACTTTTTCTGAAACCTTGCACTGATTTGAAAAGCCGACAGTGCCGTTATTATTTCCTCCCGTTTTTCCCCTGACAGTTCAGCGAACCGCCCGATGCTGCCTTTCCGGATGCTTCCCTTTTCGTCTTGCTGCCATCCCTCCATTTTGATGGGCGGCGTCTCAACTGTCACACCAACCTCCAGGATTCCATGAGAAAAAGGCAGTTCGAGAAATTCAAACAATAATCGAAGAGAGACCTCCGATTTTAAGACTAAATCCTCGTAGCTCAACCGAAAATAGTTTTCTTTTTTTTCTGAACGCATTGCAAAAGAGGTGTTGCAAACATAGGCTCCCGCCGCGTAATAGGCATCGTACCCCCGCGCCACCAAAGATACCACCGTGTCGTAGGGATTTCTAACGGTGTGAATGACTTTGCCTTTCGGAAATTTTTCCAAAAAAGTTTCAAAAAGATAGGCATTGGAAGGGGTCTTTTCAATCCATTGCCTTGCTCCCTTGTTCTGAATAGGTTTTGCAAAATACCGCCTTATAAAATGTTCAAAATCAATGGACTCGGCAATTAATTTCTCCATTTCTGGCTTGACCCAACCAAAATCGGAGTGCAACAAATCGACCCCGTTTTTTAGGAACCAACCCGGAGATTTCAATCCAAAAATTTTCCCACTGCCAAGGAGTTTGGATTTGTATTTCTTCCAGTTCTCATATAGTTTTTGATGAGTAAAAAGATAGGTTTCCGGGCCGGCAAAGATGTCCGGGTGCCGGTTCAAAATATTGACCAAAAGAGAACTGCCCGTACTTGGCGAGCCGCCGATGAGGGTAAACATTTTTGGTTCTTTGATGAAGATGGTGAAAACTATAGAACGGGGGAAAGTTAGGAATTTTAAATCGAAACCCTGGTTATTACCTGAAGTGGTGTTACCCATATGTTTGGTGCCGGGGTAATGTCATGAAGCATTTTGTCAGAATCGGGATTTTCAGAATTCCTGGTTTTTCAGGATTTTGGGGATTGTGTAAAAAAAAGGGCTGAGGTTGTCTCAAAAGACCCGATTTGCAAAATTTTTATAATTTGGTAAATCTATAACTCC